>NZ_JBQHTK010000004.1:0-187870 GCF_052065755.1 Bariatricus sp. HCP28S3_D3
GGTGGGTGCGCGGATTCCGCACGATTAAAAAATATTATAAAAAAACCCCTCTTCACTGGGGTTGTTTTAAGTGCAACTAGTTGTTGTACTGTTCCCGGGCCCCCATGTCTCTCTCTCTTAATTAAATTCCTCTAAACCGGAAGGTAAATTCCATATGTCCGTCTGCCGGAAGCAGGTATTCCGGGTGTGTTTTCGCACCCCAGCTGTCGTCTCCGGCAATTCCCATCTGTGCCAGGGAAGTACGGATCACCGTGTAATGTACAGCCGGCAGTTCGTATGGATGGCGGGCATTTTCCATCTCATGCGGTGTCCATGGAAGGGCGGAGAAATTCATACCGTCACCGGTGAATAACAGTCCGCGGCCGCGTTTGTCGGTTACTTTTGCCCAGCGGACACCGGTCTTATTTCCGGTCTCCTGCGGAACGATATAGTGTGCGACGTTATCGGCAACCTGATTTTTGTAGATGCCGAGTTTGCCGCCTTTACACCGGTCTGCGTAAGTTTCTTCCGGTCCCATTCCGTACCATTCCAGCTGATTGTAATCGGCATTGATCTTCATGATCATTCCGAATTCCGGCATGGAGCCCAGACCTTCCGGGATATCGCAGGATAAGGTTGTCTCGATGGTTCCGTCTCCATATACGGTGTAGGCTACCTTGCAGTCTGCGACCGGTTTCGTCGGCAGTACATAGGTAAATGTGATGGTTGCACTGTTCTCGTTTTCCTGAAGCACCGGGTCATAGGATTTCACAGGTCCGGAAGCAGAAGAAAGGAAATCTTTGTGCGACAGATAAAGGCTTGCGAGCTTCCACTGGCCGTAGAACATCGGCATTCCGTTTCCTTCGTCGTTATCTACCGGGGCGCGCCAGAAGTTCGGTTTTGGAATGCTCTCGATCATTTCCACACCTGCATACCGGTAGGATACCAGTCCACCGGTCAGATAGGAGAAGAGTGCATCAAAGTTTTCGCCTTTTACGCCGATGTTGACTTTTCCTCTGATGATTTTGACCGGTTTTTCACAGGAATAAGAAAGCGCACGGTCAAATTCTGAAACGGTGTATACATATTGTCCGAATGCAACTTCATGACCGGCCGGAGCCCATAGGGTATCCTCTATTAAATGGAAGGATACGGTTACGGTATACTCACCGGCTTTTGTTTGTTCAGGGATCGGCAGATCGTATTCCCGGCTGGATAACGGTGCAACGTCTGTTGCAAGTGTGGCTTTGCGGATCTGCTTTCCGTCTTTGGCCAGTGTGACGATGCAGCGGAAGGTGTCGGTGTTGGTGAACAGGTTTTTGTTGATGACAAGAACCTTATCACGGCTTACTTCTGCGGTAATGTTCTGATAATTGAATTTGACTTCCTGCATCTTCGGAGACGGAGTACGGTCGCCGCCGTATACGATTCCGTTGGCGCTGAAGTTGTAGTCGGTCGGACGTTCGCCGAAGTCACCGCCGTATGCCTGGAATTCTTGTCCGTAACGGTCTTTTTTGGTAATCGTCTGGTCTACATAATCCCAGATGAATCCTCCCTGATAGAGTGGTTCTGTGTCCGTCAGATCTGTGTATTTATGCATGGCTCCGCAGGAATTTCCCATGGCGTGCGTGTATTCACAGCAGATGAACGGTTTGTCCCTGTGCTCGTTTAAGAAGGCCTGAATTCTGGCAGCCGAAGGATACATCTGGCTTTCCATATCGCTTGTATCGTTGTAGCGGCGATCCTGGAAGACTCCTTCGTAGTGCACAAGGCGGGTCGAATCCAGTTCTCGGAATTTATCGGACATTTTTTTGATCACGCTTCCTCCGTAGGACTCATTTCCGCAGGACCAGATCAGAACAGACGGATGGTTCTTGTCTCTTTGGTAAATGGAATTGACACGGTCAAGAAGTGGTGCTTCCCAGTGCGGTTTATCCCCCGGAATCGCATATTCATAATCGCCTCCGCGGATCACAACATCCCAGGAACCGTGGGTTTCCATATTGTTTTCGTCGATCAGGTAGAGACCGTATACGTCACACAACTTATAAAGTCTGGAATCGTTCGGATAGTGGCAGGTACGGATCGCGTTGATGTTGTGGCATTTCATGGTAACCACATCCTGAACAAGCTCTTCCGGCTGCGGAACGCGGCCTGCAAATGTGCTGAATTCATGGCGGTTGGCGCCTTTGAATACGATTCTCTTTCCATTCAGGAGCATGAGGCTGTCCTTCAGTTCAAAACGGCGGAAACCGACGCCTTCTGCGATCACTTCTGTAATCTTTCCTGCTTCATCCTCAACGGTCAGAAGAAGTTCATACAGGTTCGGCACTTCGGCGCTCCAGAGCCGGAAGCCTTGGAGAGAAAGGCTGAGATGGCCTTCACCGTCAGAGAGGGTAAATTCGGCTTCGGCAAATTTGTCCGCCGCTTCATCGCCCGGATCGTCAGCTGTGCTGCCCGGAAAATGGTATAAAGGCAGTCTGGTCAGTCTGGCTTTCACGGTTCCATTTCCAAGAGACCGGACATCGATCAAAAGTTCGCCTGTGGAACAGGTGTCATCCAGCAGGGTACGGATTTTCAGATCATCAATATGTACAGCCGGTTTGGTGTAGAGAAAAACATCCCGGAAAATGCCGGAGAAACGGTAGAAGTCCTGATCCTCCGCCCAGCTTCCGCTGGTCCATTTGTATACCTGGACGGCTAATTTATTTTCGCCTTCCGTCAGATAAGGCGTCAGCTCGAAATCAGAAGGAGTGAAGCTGTCTTCACTGTATCCGACATAGTGTCCGTTCAGCCAGAGCGCCATTCCACTTTCCACACCCTGGAAGGAAATGAATAACGGCTGGCCCTTCATGTGCTCCGGTACACGGAAGTATTTCACATAGCTTGCAGTCGGATTAAATTCGGTCGGGATCTCCCCGTCCCAGATGTCTTCACGACCGTCCCATGGATACTGGGTGTTAACGTATGCAGGAATATCGTAGCCTTCCATCTGAATATGGGCAGGTACACGGATATCACTCCAGTTTCTGCAGTCATGTTCTAAAGATTCAAAATCTTTGACTGTATCAGAAAGATTCCGGCCGTAGGAAAATTTCCAGATACCATTCAGTGAAAAGCGAAATGGATTTTCTTTGTTTCTTAAATGTTCTTCATCCGGAAAATATTCATGGTCGGAGTGAGCCGGGAGAACATTTTCTTTGAAAAAGGTGCTGTCTTTTAATTTGTTGTAATCAAACATGGTAAACCTCCTGTAGAATCTCGCATCGGATTGATTCTTGTTCGTTGATATTACTTTCATTATGAGCAACAGAGTCGAATTGTGCAATATAAATTCGGTTCCAGTATATGGAAAAATGTTGTATTTCGACTTTATATACATTATACTGAAGAAAAGAAACAATCGTATCGTCAGATGGCTGCGAAAACAGAGGAGGGGAATATGGCAGATACATACAAATATGAATATTACGCTACCGACAAACTACTGAATTCGTTGTCTGTATACAATACCGGTTATGAAAAATGCCATCCGGGTTATCAGTGGGGCCCCGGAATCCGGGATCACTATCTGATCCATCATGTTATTCGCGGAAAGGGGAGTTATGTGCTTGAGGGAAGAATGTATCATCTGAATGCCGGTGATACGTTCCTTTTGTTTCCAAATGTAGAAGCCAGTTATCGCGCGGATGAGGAGGAACCGTGGGAGTATGCGTGGGTAGGATTTGCGGGCACGGATGCCTATTCTATGATTGCAAATACCGATTTTTCAAAGAAGAATCCGGTTCTGGATCAGAGACTGATCAGCGACGAGCTGTTCCGGAAGATCCAGGCAGTGTACAATGCGAATGGAAATACATTTCGTGACGCGGTTGCCATGACGGGGGCACTCTACTCGCTGATGGGATTTCTGATGCAGCATTCGAAGGGAGAAGAAAAAGCAGACAATCTTCAGCAGCATTATGTGGAGCGGGCCAGACAGTATATCGCGGAACAGTATTCATATCCGATCACGGTGGAAGATGTCGCAGTTTATACGGGAATCAGCAGAAGTTATCTTTTTCGTCTGTTTCGCACGATGATGAAGCAGTCTCCGAAAGAATATCTTCTGGAGTACCGGATCAGGCAGGCGTGCCAGCTACTGAATCAAACAGAACTTCCGGTGGGAAGCATTGCACATTCAGTGGGGTTTGAGGATAATCTGTATTTTTCGAAGGTGTTTAAGAAATATAAGAACTGTACACCGTCGGAATACAGATGCATGAAATGAGTTCGTGACAGGGAGAAATGGTGATGAAAAAGAAAGATAAAATGCAGTTCCGGTTTTATGAGATGGGACCAAATACACAGGTTCTCGCACTGCTTGGGGAAGACTGGATCCGTCCTTACGGGCAGGATATCGTGGATCTTCATTTCCATAATTATATGGAGATCGGAGTATGCTACAACGGACATGGGGAATGTACGCTGCGTGACAAGAACTGTACATTTCAGAAGGACAGTATTCTGATCATTCCCCCGAATTATCCACACAATAATACAAGTGATAAAGGAACCGTTGCCTACTGGGAGTGGATGTATTTTGACATGGACAATGTGATAAAGGATATGAATGAAATGTCGCACAATAAGCTTGATACGGAAAAGCTGTTGAATATGATTTATTCGGAACCACTGTTCTACCAGAAAGAAGAATATCAGACATTATCCAATATTATTATGGAGATCCGCGAGGAGAATTACCGAAAAGAATATATGTATCATGAGAAGGTTCGTGGACTTCTTCAGTCTTTTACAGTAGAATTGATCCGGATCCATAATGTAAACAGTAAGATGTCCAGAAAGAATCCGCGGAATATTCAGATCGTGCCGGCACTGAATTATGTGAAAGCTCATTATAATGATGAAAACATCCGTATACAGGACCTTGCGGATGTGTGCAATATCAGTGAAAGTCATTTCCGAAGGATTTTTCAGGAGTGCATGAATATGACGCCCAATGATTATGTCAATGTCATACGGATTCACGAGGCATGCAATCTTCTTCTTAAGAAACATGCAACGATGGACGAAATTGCTTACCGGGTCGGTTATGGCAATGTGTCTACTTTTAACCGTAATTTTAAGCGAATCATAGGCATGTCACCGTATCAGTGGAAAAAATCGCCGGAAAATTATGCCGGACAGATGATGGATTTTAATATCAGTGCATTGAAAGGATGGTAGCAACATGGATTACAGAATGGTGAAACAGGTGCATAAGAGGATCAAGACTTCCACAAAAGTATTGAAGAATGTGATGATCGTCCTCTGTGTGCTTTTTGTGCTTATAGGCATCATATTTGACAGAGGGATGCTGTTTCTGGCACTTTTGACAGCGGGGATGTATTTTTTATATGATACATATGCCGTGAAAGATTATGAATATGTGATGGAAGGCAATCAATTTACAATTTCTGTTATACAGGCAAAACGGCATCGGAGGGAAGTACATGTGCTGAATCTGAAAGATATGGAAGTGCTCGCGCCGAACTGGCATGATGCGGTGGCAAAATACCGGAAAAACGGGGGGACAGAAATACTTCCGAAATTCGACTATACTTCCTATGAGCCGGAAATACCTTATTATACTATGATTATTATGGAAAACAGAAAGAAAATCAAATTACTCCTGGACCTGGAAGATGATATGATTGCTGCTATAAAACGTATGTATCCACAAAAAGTTTTCCTTTCATGACGGTAAAATGACCAGTTATCCTTTGGGATGCTGGTCTTTTTTGTGTAAAACGTCGAATGAAAGGCGAAAAAATGATTGAAAATGCCTCTTTTTTAATTGAATATATCCGCAATTAAATGATATGGGCAAGTATAATTATGCCTAGAGAAACACAAAAAGAAATGCGGAAATTAAGCGATGTGCACAAATGCATTTCAAAGAAAAAGGAGGATTCAGTATGAAAAAAAAGAAATTGATGGCATTGTTTCTCGCCGGTACCATGGTGCTTTCTCTGGCAGCATGCGGAGGCGGCAAAAGCTCTGAAGAGTCTTCAGAGGCAACAAGCAGTGATGAAAACACTTTGACGGTTGCAGCATGGGATCCGTCATTCAACATCCCTGCTCTTCAGGCTGCAGCCGAGGATTACAAGGCGAATGTGAATCCGGATTTCGTTCTTGAAATCAAAGAACAGTCCGGCTCAGCTGACATTGAGACGGCGATCACAACCGCTGCATCAGCAGGCAATTATGAGACATTGCCGGACATTGTTCTGTTCCAGGATCACTGGTTTGCAAACTACTATGCAAACTACCCGGATGCATGGCAGGACATCAACGATGCAGATGTAAAATGGGATGATTTCTCACAGGAAAAGCTGGGGTATTCTACAATTGATGGCAAGCATTTCGGTATGCCGGTAGACAACGGTGCAGTTATCACTGCTTATCGTGTTGACCTTCTGGAAGAATGTGGATATACCATCGATGACATGACCGGAATTACATGGGATGAATTCATTGAGATCGGTAAAGTAGTAAAAGAAAAGACAGGAAAATATCTGATGTGTATGGACGGTGACGGCAATGACCTTGTATATCTGATGCTTCAGGCAGAGGGTGTATCTCAGTTCAAAGACGGAAAACCGTACATTGTTGGAAATGATACTCTGAAGGAAGTTGTTCAGACAATCGTGAAAATGGCTCAGGAAGGCGTGCTCCTTCTTTCCAACAGCTGGTCAGATTACACAGACCAGGCAATCCAGGGCGATCAGGTTGCAGGCGTTATGAACGGTAACTGGATCATTCCGACCATGGAAAAGGTTGAAGCTAACAGCGGTAAATGGGAGATCACAACGATGCCGACTCTGACAGGTGCAGAGGGATATGCTTCTAACGGTGGCGCTTCTCTTTACATTACAGCAAACTGCAAGAAGACAGACCTTGCAAAAGACTTCCTTGCATACACATTTGGTGGAAGCACAGCTACATATGACAAGGCTCTTACAGACGGCGGCGTAATTTCTTGTTATGCTCCGGCAGGTGAGTCTGATGTATACAATCAGGGTGTTGTGTTCTTCAACGACCAGCCAATCTATACAAAGATCGTAGAAATGGGAACTCATGTTCAGACCATTGAACAGAGTGATTATCACTATACCTGCCGTACACAGATTGCAGCTGCAATCATCAACATTATCAACGGCGGAAATATTGATGATGAACTTCAGCTTGCTGAGGATCAGTTGAATCACGAAATGGGCAACTAATTCAAAGATATTAGGATTGAGCTAAGGCAAACGGGGAAAACGATTTCCGTTTTCCCCTCTTTTCTTACCGATAGGGGGACATAAAGTGGAAAAGAAGAGAGGATTAACTTTACTTCAGAAACAGTCCAGAGCAGGATGGATTTTCCTTACTCCTGCAACTGTATTGATTGCAGTGATGAGTTTCTGGCCAATGATCAGTGCATTTCTGATGTCACTGAAGACCGGTTCCAGTGCGAACATGCAGTGGAATCAGCCGATATTTAACAACTATGTGAGAATGTTTTCGGATAAACTGTTTCTTCGTTCTGTAGGAAACACATTTTTATATCTGATCATCCAGGTTCCGATCATGCTGGTACTTGCGATTCTTCTGGCACAGCTTTTGAACAACAGAGATCTGAAATTCAAAGGATTCTTCCGTACATGCGTTTTCCTGCCATGTGCAACAGCGCTGGTATCTTACTCTTTGATTTTTAAATCTTTATTTGCTACAGAAGGTCTTATCAATACGATTCTCGTGAATCTGGGAATCCTGTCACAGAACTACAATTTCCTGGGAAATCCGACCAGCGCCAAGGCGGTTATCATTATCGCGTTGATCTGGAGATGGACCGGTTACAATATGGTGTTCTATCTGGCAGGCCTGCAGAACATTGAATATTCGGTATATGAAGCGGCAAAGATCGACGGCGCAAACGGCTGGAAGACATTCTGGGGAATTACGGTTCCGCTTCTGAAACCGACAATCATCATGACATTCATTATGTCAATCAACGGTACACTGCAGCTCTTCGATGAGTCTGTAAACCTTACAAACGGTGGCCCTGCAAATTCGACCATCACAATGTCACATTATATTTACAATAATACGTTCGGTACCGGTGTTGCCAACTTCGGTTATGCAACAGCTATGGCATTCTTCGTATTTATTATGGTAGGTATTCTGGCATTAATTAACATGAAAGTAGGTGATACACGTGACTGAGAAAAAGAACAGAAGTATGATCCAGCGCCGGTTGATTCCGACCTATGTTTTCCTCATAATTGTATCATTTATTTCGGTGTTCCCGTTCTACTGGATGATTTCCGCAGCAACAAATACATCCTTCGATGTAGCGCAGGGACGCCTGCTTCCGGGAACCTATCTTGCAACAAACTTTGCAAATCTTACAGCCGGGCGTGACCTTTGGGGAACGATGTGGAACTCCTTTATTTATGCATTCGTGCAGACGATTCTGGCGCTTCTCATCTGCTCACTGGCAGGATTTGGTTTTGAATTATATCATGACAAGAAGAAAGATATTGTATTTACGATCCTTCTGCTTGCCATGATGATTCCGGGTGTGGCAACGATGATTCCATTATTCCGGATGGTTTCAAAAATGGGACTGTTGAACTCTGTATGGGGCTTCATCCTTCCGGCCATATCGACTCCGTTTTTGATCATGATGTTCCGAAATAACTCGCGTAACTTCCCGGTCGATGTTATGGAGGCGGCCAGAATCGACGGCCTTAGAGAAATTCAGATTTTCTTCCGCATGTATATGCCGATGATGAAGTCAACCTACGCTGCAGCAGCAGTAGTAACATTCATGAATGCATGGAACTCCTACCTGTGGCCGAAGGTAATCATGACAGACACAAATGCGCAGACGATGCCGATGCTGATTGCAAACCTGGCATCCGGATACACGACCGATTACGGCGTATTGATGCTCGGCGTATTGTTCTGTTCAGTTCCTACGATGGTAATCTTCTTCATTCTGCAGAAACAGTTCGCTGAAGGTTTGACCGGAGCGGTAAAATAAACCATGAAAAAATTCTTATTTCAACATTTCGATATAACTAGATTAGGAGGGAATAAAAATGGGTGAATTCATTCTGAATGTAATCCACAGGCCTGAGATGGTTCCGGAGTATTCCGCTACGGTGACCGGTCATGGAAAAGAAGAAGATATTGGGGATAAAAAGCTTCTGACAGAATCTCTGGACATCTTCAAGACACAGCAAAGACTGGCACATGAAAATGGCCTGAAGGTCACGATCCACATGACCTATGCATCGCTTTTCAATGATGAAGCAGTTCAGATTGCAAAAGACGATCATGAGAAATATGGAGACGAGATCGCACTCTCGCTGCTCGGACTTCCGTGTGAACAGTTCCGAGAAAAATATAAAACAAAAGATTTCTGTATCTGGATGTTTTCAATGGAAGACAAGAAGAAGATCGTGGATGATGTCTTTGAAAAATTCCACGAAAGATTCGGCTTCTATCCGGAATCAACAGGATCTTATTATATGGATGCGGATCTTACAAACTACATTAAGGAAGCATATCCTTCTGTAAAATGTGCGATCGCTACCTGCTGGGAAGAAGGTCCGAAAGCATACCATACCTGTAACAATTCCTGGTACACACTGTTTGACGGTGGTCCGTGGGCGCCATGGATTCCTTCCAAACAGAACACACATGCACCGGCGGCCAATGAGGCGGAGGACAGTGGAATCGTTGCGATCCCGCATCTTTCCAGAGACCTTCTGGCATGCTACGACGGTAACGGATCCAACTTCGGTACACATCCGCAGAACGTGCTGCGCGGTATGATCTATGATTCCAAGACATGGGAATATCCATATCTGTATAATCTGATCGATCAGTATCGTGCACAGGAAAAGTATAACAACGGTTATGCGTATAACATGATGTTCGTCGGACCGGGCTGGATGAATAAGATGGGAAGATGGGAAGCACCGTATAAACTGCTTCTGAAATCTTATTCCGACGGCTGCAAATATTACGGCGAGCTGAAAAAACAGGGCAAACTGATCGATATGACCATGTCCGAATTTGCCGACTATTACCGCGAGAAGAAGACCTACACCGAACCGGAATGTGCT
Source organism: Bariatricus sp. HCP28S3_D3 (assembly GCF_052065755.1). Lineage (NCBI taxonomy): Bacteria > Bacillati > Bacillota > Clostridia > Lachnospirales > Lachnospiraceae > Bariatricus > Bariatricus sp. HCP28S3_D3. The sequence continues at coordinate 10,143 of NZ_JBQHTK010000004.1, forward strand.
CTTTGGAGAGATATCCTTTATGGTTCTGACAAGCAGCTGTTCTGGTATACGGATCCATATATGCGCGTTGGTGTCAATATGGACCAGGGCGGAGCGATCGTGGACCTCAGACCATATGCGGCGAAACTGAAATGGGAAGTCGGCATCGGAACCAGACATGTGCAGGATGCTTCTTATCCATTCTTGATTCAGGAAAAGTACCGTGCAGGTTACTTTACACACTATGCGGGAGAAGGAACGATCCGAAGCGCAAAGATCTGCTATCAGGGTGAAGAAGTAGACTTGTGTCTGTGCCGTACGAAAGCACATTTCTCACAGGAAGGAAATACCAGAATCCTGACACTGGATCCGGTCGATATCGAATTCTACGATCTGACACTGAAGCTTCAGAGCAGACTGTATTTCGAAGAAGGAACCGGAACGGTACGGATCGAACGGGAGATTCTTGAAATGAGTCATCCGGAAGCACAGGTAGAAATCAACGAATATATGGTAGCATGCTATGGAACGACCGAGTATCCGGAGGATATGAATGGAATCGTACTTCGCTGTGAAGGAGAAGAACCAAAAGAAATCATCTATGCATATAAATGCAGAGAAGAAAGCCTTGCGGATGCAGATGCGGTATCCGCAGTGATTCCTGCAATCGAGACGAAAGTATCTATGGAGGCATCAAAAGGCGGAGAAGGTTATGTTCGTGAAGGATATGCTTTTTCTCCAATGTTTACTCTTGGTTATAAGAAGAAAGTTGCAGATAAGGAGGTCTTTACAACATGGCTCAAGCTGGAAAAGGCAAATTAAATTACAGATGTCCGTCTTGTTTCATGAGAGATCTGGATATTGATATGTTCTACGATAAAGAGAAGGACGAATATTACTGTCTGCGGTGCCAGTTTACCGGAACAGAAGAAGAGGTTCTCGCAGGAAATGAGATGGTCAGAACCAAATATAAAGCAATGCATAAAAGATTTACGAAATATGATTTCGATTAGTCATCTGCTGACATAAGGAGGAAAGCTTTATTATGAAGAAAATGGTCTATGGAGTGGATCTCGGCTGGGCATCACAGTTGGAATCCATGGGATACCGATGGCTGAATGAAAACGGAGAAGAAACCGATATTCTTGCAGCCTCAAAAGAACTGGGAGTCAATGCCGTGCGCTTACGCGTATTTGTGAACCCGCCGGAATCGGCATACTGGCAGAAAAGAGAAAATGAAACCTGTATGCTGGGATTCTGTGATGCAAAAAACACGCTTGATATGGCAAAGCGCGTAAAAGCTCAGGGCATGAAGCTCATGATCGATTTCCACTACAGCGACCATTTCGCAGATCCGGAAATTCAGGATCCGCCGAAGGCGTGGGAACACGATACAGACGAACAGCTCATCGAACGCGTTGCAGCACATACGAGAGAAGTACTTTCCTTATTTAAAGAGAGTGGCGTGTATCCGGAATGGGTCGAAGTCGGCAATGAGATCAACAATGGAATCATGTGGCCCCACGGAAACCTGAAAAAGGCCCCGGAACAACTGGTACGTTTCCTGAACGCAGGATATGATGCTGTAAAAGAAGTATGTCCGGACAGCCAGGTTGTCACACATCTTGCCGCTGTCGTCGAAGAAGAACAATGCGTTCCCTTCCTGGATAATTTCTTCGCTCAAAACGGGAAGACCGATATCCTGGGATTTTCCTACTATCCTTACTGGCAAAAAATAGAAAGCAGCAAGGAAAAACTCGCAGGATGGCTGAAAATGTATTCTGAGAAATACCACAAACCGGTTCTGATCGCCGAAGTCGGCGGTCCGGATCAGGATGAAGAAGAAAGTTACAAAATTGTGAAAGATGCCATCGAAGCGATGAAGGAGATGGAAGACCAGGAGGAGTTATGCATCTTCTACTGGGAACCGGAAGCGACATCTGCGATCCTGCCGGATCACTATCCTCTGAGCGCAGCAAAGCTTGTCGGGGATAAGAAGCTGAAATATAATAAAGCATTGACGGCCTGTCGGGATGATAAGCAGGCGGCTGAATGAGAGACAGGGGGACAGGTTCCGTGACTCACTTGTGAGCCACGGAACCTGTCCCTCTGTCTCTCCCTCTTCCCCCAGTCATTTCCAATGAATAAAGGATAGAAACGCTTCATATACTTAGATTATAGGGTTTCCTAACTTGATGAAGCAGGGAGATTGTGATATGACTTAAGGAGTTAAGATGAGGTGCAGTAGCAAATTGCTGGAGGTTGTTCTTATGGCAAAAGCGAAAAGATTGGAAGATATTATAAATGTATTTAATCCTCTTCCTTTAGGAAAGAATACGTTTGATGAATTGTATGTGGATACCTATGAGGCGAGAGGAACAAATGCAATTGAGAAAATCAAATTAAATCTGTGCTATAGCAATAACCCATATATGAAGATTCTATGTTTGTTCGTTAAAGGTTAACATGATATTAACCTTCCCGATTTTTTTGCTTTATGACAGACAATTTAGTTTGATAAAATACGATTTTGACAATTATCAGCTATTGAGTATGATTAAAATCATGGGACCGGATAAACAAATCTATCAAGAAGGAATCAATACGATTGTAGAGATCGTGAAAAAAAGAATGGAATTAGATCTAATTGAAGAAGATGCACTGACATTTATGATCGAGAAATCCGGAGGAGCACTGAGAGATCTGTTTCAGATGATTCGTGAGTCTGCATTTGAGGCATTGGTGCAAAGAAAAAACAGAATTACGGTTGAACATGCCCAGAAGGCCTATATTATGCTGAACAGTGAATATGAAAGGGCTATACGAATAGAAAGTGATTTGAAAAAGATCAAACAAATATATGAGGATCCTAAACCGACAGAAACAGATGAAGTATTGATGGGACTTCTGCTGCGAGGTGTTGTGATTGAGTATAATGGGACGAGATGGTGTGGAATTCATCCGGCGGTAATGGATTTTCTGCGCGAAAAAGGGGAGATTTGATGTGGGTGAAGAGTGGGAGAAGAATCTGGAGAAGCTACATATATATGTAAAAAATATCGATAAGGGATTCATACTTTACACAGTGAATAACCACAGTGTTTTACAAGAAGTTATTCGGAATATGCGCATTGACAAGCGGGTGCATGTTAATTCAATACGATCCGTGGAGGAAGTGGACCGCGTGTTTCAGATTCTTCGCGGCAAAGAGGGTGAATGGAAAGGGAGTATTATTGTATTTGATATGTTTCTTTGCGTAGAGGAAGTGATGTATCAATGTTGCGATAAAATCAATTTATTGAAGAGAAACTAGGTCTCAAGGTCAATGTAACCAAAAGTAAAGTAGATAAACCACAAGGACTCAAATATCTTGGATTTGGCTTCTACTACGACAAAACCGCACAGCAATACAAGGCAAAGCCACATGCAAAATCAGTTGCGAAGTTCAAGAAGAGAATGAAAGAACTCACCCGCCGTAGTTGGGGCGTTAGCAACAGTTACAAAGTGGATAAACTTAATCAGCTTATCAGAGGATGGATTAACTACTTTGAGATAGGTCGTATGAAATCGCTCTGCGCTGAACTTGACCGAAACATCAGATATCGTCTGCGCATGTGTATATGGAAACACTGGAAAACTCCACAGAATAGAGCAAAGAACCTTGTTAAACTTGGTATACCTAAATGGGCAGCATATAGAACTGCCTATAATGGTAAAGCGATAGCAAGAGTGTGCTCTAAAACAGACATACAAAGAGCAATAAGCCCGAAAAGACTAAAGCAATTCGGACTTATCTCAATGTTAGATTACTACACCGAAAGGTGTGTTACTTGTTAAGTTGATTGAACCGCCGTGTACCGAACGGTACGCACGGTGGTGTGAGAGGTCGGAATTTCTCATCTAGGAGAAATTCCTCCTACTCGATTTCCCGGTTCAGATTTGCGTTTTTTTATCCGCAACGCAATCTGCTTCGAGGTTTTTCGGCTGCAGAGATCCACCGGATTCTCTCTTGATCTCTGGCAAATAACTGATGTCAAACATAAATAATTATGTCTGAACACAAATTTTTCGACAAAATCTGATTTCATACATCAATATATGAGTTATCACATAATTCAAAAGAAAGAGGGAATTCAGTATAATGAATATGCAAATGGAATGGATAGGAGGTGGGGTGTCAATGCTGACTACGGCTGAAATTGAGCAATGCTCATTAGATACAGCGTTAATCGGAAAGCGGATCAAGAAGGCGAGGAAAGAAAAGCGTCAAACGCAGGAATACCTGGCTGGTCTTTGCGATTGCACACCAACCCATATCTGTAATATTGAAAATGGGAAAATCGGGATTTCTCTGGAGTTGCTGTTCAAGATCAGTGTTATACTTGAGAAAAGTATGGATTACTTCGTGATGGATAATCCGAATGCGAACCCCGAAGTCAAAATAAATACAGAGATTGCCCCAAAATTGACACAGTGTGATCCGCAGATGCTGGATATGGTCGTTAGCTTTTTGGATAGATTGATTTCCTACCGGGATAATTTGGGCAGGAAGCTTACGGAGACGAACAATACATAACATGGATTTATGGATTGCCGGGAAAATATACCGACAGCCATAGGATGAAAGTATCAGATTGGAAAGAGATAGACAGAGTTGTCAAGGGGGACTTGATGGCTCTGTCTTTTATATAGATTAGCAAACGAGGAGGATTGGCGGAAATGGCGCTATTTAACAGATGGAAGAACACCGTTGAAAAACTGACCCACCCCGTGGTACAGGAAGAACAGAATACGGAGGTTGCGACAGAGGACGAGGCAAGTATATTTGCAAAGGCATTTCTGGAATGCCTGACAAATCTGGAACACAGATTGCATGGAATGAAAGAACCGAAGGAGATCGGGCTGAGTGCATTAGCTGCCGCCTGTGATTTTTATGACGCAGACTGGTGCGGAGTGCTGGATGTGGATGTAAAGCTGAAGCTGTGGATGCCGTTCTGGTGGTTTGACAGGAAAACCGGCGGTATGAGCGCAACCAAAATTGACGAAATCGGAGTTGTAGGGATATATGAAAGATGGATGGATGCGCTGGAAAATAACCATCCGATCATCATTGATTGTGCTGAGAATATCAGGAATGAGAACCCCGGCGAATATAATCTTTTCTCCCAGCACAATACGGAAACCCTTCTGGCAGTGCCTTACAATAAAAAGGAGAAAGGCTTCCTGATGGTACGCAATCCAAAGCGGTATCTCCACCGTCCGGAATTGCTGCAGATACTTTCGTATGCGTTGGTTTCGGAGGTCAATGAACAGAAGCTGTTAGACCGGATGAAGATGAGCGTTGCGCCGAAGATGATACAGACGGATAACGAAGTCATCATCAACCTGTTTGGCGGTTTGGAGATATATACTTCCAAAGGTAAGCTGACCGAAGCGGAGTTTAAATCCCCGCTGTGCTGCAAAGTCCTTCTGCTTTTGATGATAAACCGGAACAGAGGTGTGTCTGCCAGAGAGCTTTCCGAGCAACTCTGGCCGGATAAGGAATATGACAATCCTACCGGGAACATCCGCACATTGCTGTATCGCTTCCGGTCTGCATTTCGGCTTATCTCCGATACCGATCTGATTGTTACAACGCCGAATGGGTACAGGATCAATACCAACCTGAAGATCGAAACCGATTTTGAGAGGTTTGAGCAAGGCTATCATATGGCGAAGAAGATGCAGGGTAAGCAGGAGAAAATAGATACGCTGAAAGAAATCGTGAAATTGTACCGTGGGAAGATGTTTCTGACGGGAAGTGCAGAACATTGGCAGATTGCGTATATCTCCAAGTTTCACCTGATGTATCTGGCGGCAATCGAAATGCTGATGGAGCTGCTGTATGAAAAGCAGGCTTATGGTGTCATGCACGAATACGCAACCAGGGCCATCTCGGTAGAACCGGATAATCCGTCCATCATCTACTGGCTGATCGTTGCGCTGAGAAAATATGGTGCCGCAGATATGGCAAAGGAACATCTGGAGTCTGCGAAGATCAGGCTGCTGGCAGAAGAATATCAGGAACTGGAAGGCAGATTGATGGCTGTGTAACTCTTTATGTCATTTTTATATGGATGTTACGGGTCATATCACCCCTTATAACACCCCTGGTAAGTATAATTGGACTTACTTTCGTAGGAACAAAAATACTTATCGGGGGGTTTCTGTTTTCTGCGGAAGAAAAACAGAAATGGAGGATGATGTACAATGGTGTATGCAAATAGTCTGGAGATTCGCACAGATGACAACCGGCTGATCTGTAGGGCAAGGCTGATTGAAGGGGATATTCTTTTGACTCTGAAATCTGCTGGGAAAGAGGTTCATGTTCCCTATACAGATATTCCAAGGCTGGTAGCTAAGGCGAGGGAACGGGCAAAGGGTCACAAACAAAAGTTTCAGGCGGAGATAACAACGAAGCGTATGTTATCCCCAAGGATTCAATAATCATCTGCTGATGAGCAGTACCACTGCGGTGAGTGTGTGCCGGGGCGGATATGGTAGTTACGGATTTATTCTGTGCTGCTGTGTCTGCTCCGGCTTTTTTGTTTCCGGGAAACAGGCTCTTTGCAGGCAGAACCTAAAATCAGAAAATTTGAAATTACAAAAATAATATCTACACTCCGAGTTGCAATAGGAGCAAAGGATACGCATGAGCCACCTGACTTGTGGAGCTTGCAAATACATATTTGTATCAGGCAAAGATTTGATACAATGTCCGGACTGCGGGAAAACGGAGAACGGAACTCACAAAACCACTTGGTGCTGCCCGCGTTGAAAAATGGGTGAGACAGTATGCAACGGATGAGCGCAGCATGATTTAAGCCTGTGTTTTTTAGAGAATGATAATTGAAAACAGTTATTGTCTATGCTAAGATAATAACAAAGCATGCGAATTTCATAAAGGATTATCTTTGCGGTATTACCGCTGTCTATGGACTCAGTTCCGTCTACTTCTTTTCTTAAAATCCTGCTTGAAACTACCATAATTAATATGCAGGATCTCATATTGAAGAAGAGACAATTTCCGGAAGTGATATGTTTTCCTGTAAGACAATTGCAGAAGGAGGAAAACATATGCAAGGACAAAATATTACTGCACCGGCAGAGGTAAAGACAAAACTGGACGCAATGAATTTGACAGACCGGTTTTTGTTTGATGAGACCGTAGAGGAATTAGATATTTTCAATCTGATTGTGGATATTATTCTGAATGGCAAGATCATATTGGTCGGAGAATCGGAGACTGAGAAGGAACTGCGCATTTCGCCGGAATTACGCTCCATTCGCCTTGATGTAATAGCTACGGATGAGGCGGGGAATGTTTTTCGGATGGAAATGCAGAAGAAGAATACCTAAATACTGATATCGCCGTTTGACCTATTCGGGTATAAATTGTACCGCTATACGTTTGAAGAGAGGTGCGTGGAAGTGCCGGAACTGAGGCTGGATGATGGCGCGAGACGCATTTTCATAAATACGAAAGGAAAGAATCCGGAAGGCTTTACAGAAGAATTTCTGGAATTGATGGAATACATCAATCATACGACAGATGAAGTAGCCGAAAAGGTAAAGAGTGAGAAAATAAAGAAGATTCATGACAGAGTCCGAACAGTTAAGGGATCGGAAAAGGTAGGAGTGAAGCTTATGCAGAAGTGGGAAGAACTGGCTTATGCGAGAGAAGAGGGAGAATTAGAAGGCGAGAAAAAAGGCGAAAGAAAGGGTGAACTGGTTCTTTTAGTAAGCCAAGTATGCAGGAAGATGAAAAGGGGACTCACTCCGGAGACAATAGCTGATCAGCTGGAGAGGGAACTTCCTGAAATAAAGAGAATATGTGATAGAAGATACTGCCGATTATGACGAGAAGAAGATTGTTGAGAAGTTAATGGAAGAAAGGATGTGTAGCTGTTAAGTGACTATGAACCCGTCCCCCAGCCACCCCTTTTGTATATTTCTAAAAAAAATGTTCAAACTATCCTTTGAGGTGATTATTTTGAACACAAATAAAAAAGAGAAGGAAAGACAAAACCGACAAAAGAACCTGAACGAGTTCAACAGTATAACCCACAAAAAGGAACCGGAGAACCAGAACCAGACGCATAACATCAGGTCGGAGGCTGTGGAGCCGAAGAACAGGCAGGTGTGACCGGACAGAAGTATGCTGGGATCTTTTTATGGTTGGTATATGAAATGTCAGTCGGACAATCAGACGTTAGCGGTCATACCGGCATTACACCAGTGTGGAGGAAAAGTTACGTGTTCTATTCAGCTTATAACGGACAGTCAGGTATGGATTGAGACATTTCCCGCTGAGAAATTCAGTAGAAAAAATAAGTGCATTGATATTGGTCGGAATCATTTTAGCCTTTATGGTATGGAACTCTCGATTCATACTGAGGAACTGGCTGTGGAGGGCAGGCTGAGTTATGGTGCTTTGACTCCGCTGAAATATGATATTATGGGGCCGTTTTCTTTGGTTCCGTTTATGGAGTGCCGCCACAGTGTCTGGAGTATGCAGCATTCGGTTTTTGGAAGGATCATGCTGAATGGTGAGAGCTATGAATTTGAACATGCCTTGGGGTACTGGGAGGGAGACCGCGGCTATTCATTTCCGAAGAAATATGTCTGGACCCATTGCTTCTTTCGGGGAGGTTCGTTGATGCTGTCTGTGGCGGAAATTTCGGTACTGGGATTTCCTTTCATAGGGAAAAGCATTTCTTTTACTGGTGTTATAGGAATTGTTTGGTGGCGTGGAAAAGAATTTCGATTTGCGACGTATCTGGGTGCGAGAGTGGTTGAAAATGCAGATGGCAGACTTCGGGTTGTACAAAAAGGGATGGAGCTGGAAGTAAGACTTCTGGAAACCGGTGGTTATCCTTTGAAAGCGCCGGAGCTGGGAAATATGGTGCGGACTATTCATGAAAGCGCATCTTGTCGTGCATTTTACCGATTACACATTCAGGGGGAATCTGTATTTGCTTTCGAGACGGAACGGGCATCCTTTGAATATGAATATTCATAATCCTATTCGGCATATACTTTATACCGGAGGTGAATGGTTTGGATTATTGTGTATGTTGTGGAGAGTATGTGCCGGAGGGAACGATGGTATGCCGGGCCTGCTGGAAGCGGTATATGGAAAATGCTGAGGAAGAGGAGCCGGAAGATGAACGCAAATCTATGGCATTTCACAATATAATATGCTACGACAGGAGAAAAGAAAAATGAGGGACTGTGCAAGGAATGTTTGAGTGGGACGATATGGTTCATGATGGGCTCGGATGTGTGGTAGGGTGTTAAGTATGAGCTTTATGACAACATGTATTATTTTCTAATCATTTTAAAAGAATGCTTGAAATTTTTCCTCAAAATGCTATACTAATAGCATGCAGATATTGTTCATCGGTAGAACGCCAGCTTCCCAAGCTGGAAAGGCGGGTTCGACTCCCGTTATCTGCTTATTATGATGACGTAAGAACTTCTATTTTAAGAAGTCCTTACGTTTTTTTATTCTGATTCTTAATTATCTTTAACAAGATATAGCAGGAAATCTCCTATCTCTATAGGTGGCGGGATGAGTAGATAAGAGTGTTCACAAAGAACCGGTTGCCACAGGCTACAGTTCTGTTATAGAATAAATTCAAAGACAAAATCTTTATCAAGATCAAATTGGCAAGGAACAAATTCATCTCAGAAAGGAACAAATGAAATGAAAAATACGACGACAAAAATTTTAAAATTCGTGATTCCGCTTTTAATCGCCTGCATTTCGATCTTTGTGTTAGCAAAATATGCAGCTTCCCCGGAGTTACATGCGAATACGATCCGGTCATTGGATGAGAAGAAAACGACGGTCATGGAGCTCACTGCGGCTTCAACGGCAACTTCGGCGGCGATTACTCTGATTCCGGGCGATACAGCGACGCCGATCGCGGAGAAGCTTGCCGATCTCAGCGGCTATTTCCTCATCGTTCTCTGTGCGATTTATCTGGAAAAGTATCTGGTCACTATTACGGGATATGCGGCGTTCGTGGTTTTGATTCCCGCCGCGTGTGTGCTGTATTCGTCCAGCGTTTTTGTGAAAGGAAGGGCATGCAGGAGGATGGCAAATAAACTGCTGGCTTTTGCGTGTGCGATCGTTCTGATTATCCCTGCAAGTGTCAAGGTGTCAAATCTGATTGAAGCAACATACCAGTCTTCCATCAACGAGACCATTGATTCGGCGAGAGAAACGGCGGAAGAATTGGAGGAGAGTGCGGAAGAAGAGGAAAGCTCAACGGGGATTTTCTCGAAGATCAAAGACGGGGTGTCCGGAATTACCGAACAGGCTGAGCAGATGTTGAATCAGTTCCTGGAATCGCTTGCGATCATGCTGGTAACTTCCTGCATTATCCCGATACTTGTGATTCTGTTTTTTGTATGGATTATCAAAATGCTGTTCGGGGCGAATCTGAATCTGACAAAATTGGAGTGATGTTATGCAGAAAATATTGATTGTTGAAGATGATGAAAAATTAAGACATGAGCTGGAGATATTCCTACAGCGAAATGGGTATGAGGCATTTGGACTGGAGAATTTCGAACGGACGCTGGAGGAGATTCTCGGCGCGGATGCGAATCTGATCCTGCTGGATATCAACCTTCCGAATGTTGACGGGGAGTATCTGCTGAAAGAGGTCAGGAAGGCGTCGGATGTTCCGGTCATTATGATCACCAGCCGAAACAGTGAGATGGATGAACTTTTATCCCTGCATTATGGGGCGGACCATTATGTGACGAAGCCATTTAACACGCAGATCCTTCTTGCGAAGATCAGGGGTATCTTGAAAAGAACCGGAAATCTGGCTATGCAGGATCGGATTAGCTGTGGAAGTTTTGTACTGAATCTGTCGAAGAGTCAGGTGGAGAAAGATGGGAAGGCAGTAGAGCTCACTGCAAATGAACTGAAGATCATGAAATGTCTGATCCGGTCCAAGGGCAGTATCGTGTCCAGAGAAGATATCATGAATGAACTGTGGGACAATGAGGCATTTATCGATGACAATACCCTGACCGTAAATATGACGAGAATACGCAAGAAGATGGAAGAAATCGGAATGAAGGATGTCATTGTGACAAAGAGAGGGCAGGGATATCTTTTATCCGTATAAGAAAATATAGAAAACGGGAGGCGGCGATAACATGAGCTTTGGAAGATATTTAAAAGATAGGTGGAAGACGCTTGTGCTCTTGATCTTCGCGGTGGCAACCGGAGAGATTTTCCTTCTGATTTATCCGGTGCACTGGGTGATACGACTGTATCTGGGAGTGAGTATCCTGCTTTTATTTTTGTTGGGTACATATCTGGAATTCCGTTCCAAAAAGGAATTTTATCTGGAAACTGCAGAGAAAATGGAGAAACTTCGGGAAAAATATCTGATCATGGAGATGCTTCCCGAGACATCCTGTGTGGAGGAGGAGCAGCTTCGGGAGATCCTGCAGGATGTGGGGAAGTCGATGGCGGAAAATGTGAATGTTTACAAGCAGATCCAGGAAGAGTACAAGGAGTATATTGAACTGTGGATCCATGAGATTAAGCTTCCGATCGCGACTTCGAAGATGATTATCGAGAACAACCGCAGTGAGGTGACGAGAAGTATCGAGGAAGAACTGACGGAGATTGAACAGTATGTGGAACAGGCACTTTATTATGCAAGGAGCAGTCACGCGAATAAAGACTATTTTGTGGCAGAATGTAAGCTGAAGCAGATTGTAAATGAAGCGGTGAAGCAGAATCGGCAGAGTCTGATCCGGCAAAAGATCCGGATTGAGATCGATATTTCCGATCAAACCGTGTTCACAGATGCAAAATGGTGTCAGTTTATCCTGAATCAGATCATTTCAAACAGTATGAAATACCGGAAAGAGGAAGGTGCTGTGATACGCTTCTCGGCAGAAGAGCGAAAAGAGCAGACCATTCTCGGCATTTGGGATAACGGCATTGGAATCCGACCGGAGGAGATCGGAAGAGTATTTGAAAAAGGATTTACCGGGAGCAACGGGCGGAGCCGAAAGAAATCGACCGGAATAGGACTGTATCTTTGCAAGAAACTTTGCGATAAGCTGGGGCTTGGAATTACGCTTACATCGGAAGAAGGAAACGGATGTCTGGTGAAACTGATTTTCCCGAAGAGCAGCTTTTCATTGACCGAATAAGAAGAAAGCTTACGATTTCGTAAGGTTTTCGTAAGCTGTATCGATGGCTGGTAAGAGAGAAAAAGCTTATGATGGAGTTACGAAAAGGAGGAACACATCATATGAAACACATATTAGAAGTAAAGGAAATCGAAAAATATTATGGAAATAAATCCAATCTTACAAAGGCCATTGATCAGATCAGTTTTTCGGTGGATAAGGGTGAATTTGTGGGGATCATGGGAGCCAGCGGAAGCGGAAAGACGACGCTGCTTAACTGCATTTCCACGATCGACAGGGTGACGGCAGGGCACATTTTCATCAATGGGATGGATATCACCCGTTTAAAGGGAAATGGACTGAACAAATTCCGCAGAGAAGAGCTGGGATTTATTTTCCAGGATTTTAATCTTCTCGACACGCTCACGGCTTATGAGAATATTGCGCTGGCGCTAACGATTCAGAGAGTGAAACCTGTGGAGATCGAAGAACGGGTGAATCAGATAGCCATGCAGCTTGGAATCACGGATATCCTGAAGAAATATCCCTATCAGGTGTCCGGTGGACAGAAACAACGGATCGCGGCGGCGAGAGCGATCGTCACAAATCCGCAGCTGATCCTGGCGGATGAGCCGACCGGCGCGCTGGACTCCAAGGCGGCGAGACAGCTTCTGGAAAATATGGAGCTTTTGAACCGCTCGATGGATGCGACAATCCTGATGGTCACGCATGATGCATTTACTGCAAGTTATGCGGATCGGATCCTTTTTATCAAGGACGGCAGGATTTTCAATGAGATCATGAAAGGAACAGGAGGACGTAAAGAGTTTTTTGAAAAGATCATTGAGGTTGTCACGCTTCTGGGAGGTGAATTGAACGATGTTATTTAAGATGTCGGTAAAAAACATCCGGAAGAGTATCAAAGATTATACCATTTATTTTCTGACCCTGATCCTGGGCGTGGCGATCTTCTATATGTTCAATTCACTGGACAGCCAGGAGGCCATGCTTGTGGTCAACAGCTCAACGCGCCAGATCGTGAAACTGATGGTGGGGATGATCAATTATGTGTCTGTATTTGTGGCGGTAATCCTGGGATTTCTGATCGTGTATGCCAATAATTTCCTGATTAAGAGAAGAAAACGGGAATTCGGACTTTACATGACGCTTGGAATGGGGAAAAGGCAGATTTCGGGGATCCTTCTCGGGGAAACGTTTCTGATCGGTCTGATCTCGCTTGTGGTGGGGCTGGTGATCGGCGTGTTCGGATCTCAGCTGATGTCAATTCTGGTTGCGAAACTGTTCCAGGCGGATATGAGTGAATATCAGTTTGTATTTTCCGAGGCGGCCTGCTGGAAGACTTGTGCATATTTTGGCGTGATGTATGCGGCTTCGATGGTTTTGAATATCGTTATCATTTCTCGATACAAACTGATCGATCTGATCAGTGCGGAGAAGAAGAACGAAAAGGTTCGGATGAAGAATCCGGTGATCTGTGTGCTGGTGTTTCTGGCGGCGGCTGTCACACTGGGAACTGCATATTATATGGTGACGGGCGGACTTACACAGCTGGATCTTATGAATCAGCTGGTTATTCCGATTCTCATGGGAATCGTATCGACCTTCCTGATTTTCTGGTCGGTATCGGGACTTGCCCTGAAGGTGGTACAGATGAGAAAAGGGCTGTATCTGAAGGATTCGAATATTTTCGTGCTGAGGCAGATTCACAACCGGATCAATACGACGGTCGTCAGCATGACGATCATCTGTCTTTTGCTGTTTATGACGATTACGGTCCTCTCAACTGCGCTTTCGCTGAACCGGGTTTTGACGCAGGATCTGGAGGAGATGACACCGGTAGACCTTAATCTGTATAAAACAGCGAATCTTCCGGACAATGGAGATTACACACAGCTACAGATCGAGGATTCCCAAAAACCGATCAGTGACACACTGAAGGAAAACGGGCTGGATATGAAGGTACTGAAGGATGTGACGGAAGTTGCTACTTACACGTCGACGGAGTGGACATGGGAGACTTCACTTCAGAGCGTGATAGAAAGTGCAAAAGAGAACTATCCGATGCTTATGTATGACACGGCGGAGGAAATCATAAAATTGTCCGATTATAACAAGATCGCACGGCTCTATGGCAACAGGGAATATGAACTGGCGGAAGATGAATATCTCGTGCTGTGTGATTTTGATAATATGAAGAATCTGAGAGACATGGCGCTGAAAAACGGCAGTGAAGTTGCGATTGGCGGAAAGGTATATCATTCCAGATATCCGGAATGCCAGGAAGGCTATCTTGTGATCTCCACTAGTCATACTAATACCGGCCTGATGGTTGTACCGGACAGCTGTCCCCTCAGTGAAGATATGAAGGAAAGATATTATCTCATGGCAGATTACAATGCGGATACAAAAGAAGAGAAATATCAGACCGAAGCGATGTTCACAAATTACGGCGACGGGGATCATGAGCTTATGGAAAATCTGGAAGAGAAACAGATCCGGCTGGACGGGGTATCCAAAATTTCGATCATCGAATCCAGCAAAGGGCTATCGACCATCATCAGTTTTATCGCTATTTATCTGGGGATCATTTTCCTGATCGCAAGCTCTGCGATACTGGCACTCAAGGAACTTACAGAGAACTCCGATAATCGCCACCGTTATACGATTCTGAGAAAAATCGGAATGGATGAAAAGATGATTCATCAGACGCTGTTTCGGCAGATCGGTATTTTCTTTATGGCACCTTTGATCCTGGCAGTCGTTCATTCCATATTCGGGATCCAGTTTGCGTTAAAGATTGTAGCTGTTCAGGTGGAAACGAGGGAAATGCTCCCGTCGGTTATTGCAACTGCAGTATTTCTGATCCTGGTTTATGGGGGATATTTCCTTGCAACCTATATGGAGAGCAAAAACATTATAAGAGAAGCATAAGGAAAGGCAGAGCGGGTCTCTGCCTTTCTGTTGTTAATATGTTTTTGCCTGCTCACCGAAATCGGGATGGTCACGTAGAAAGTCGGCTAATATGGAGATGAATTCACTGGAAGTTGGTTTTTCAA
Organism: Bariatricus sp. HCP28S3_D3; assembly: GCF_052065755.1. Classification (NCBI taxonomy): domain Bacteria; kingdom Bacillati; phylum Bacillota; class Clostridia; order Lachnospirales; family Lachnospiraceae; genus Bariatricus; species Bariatricus sp. HCP28S3_D3. The sequence continues at coordinate 25,412 of NZ_JBQHTK010000004.1, forward strand.
ACAGAGGATATCCCAGAATGGGTGCCAGTATTTTATCTTCATTCTGGTTCCAGTAACTGGTGATTAAAGTGCGGATAGCTGCTTCTACACAGACATTGGAAACGCCATATTCTTTACCGACCATAACATAAAGGTTCTTGGTAACTTTTCTCAGATATTCCTGGTGCTCGAAAACAAGAGCTACTGCACATGCAAGATAGTTAAAACCGGCATAGCTGGAGCGCATTCCAATTTTTCTTAACAGTAGTAAAGCTGTTTCCATAAAATTCCTCCTCCGTGCACCTCCCGACTAAATGAACTATTTATACAATACTTTAAAATTATTACAAAATACAATTTTCGATAAAAATAGATAAATTTCGATAAATATTTTTTCTTATTTGGCACGAAACGTGTCGAAAATTGCAATTTCAGGGGGAGAAAAGGTGAAACTAAAGAAACAGATCATGAAAAGAACGACCAGAAAGATCAATAAGGGCAGAGGAAGCAGATGACAGTTTTGAATGACAAGCTGATAGCTCAGAGAGAAGGTAATGATCACGCTGGCAAGGAAAGTAAGGATATCCAGAATCAGACAATGGTTCCCCCAGATTCCCGTGTAGGTATAGAAAATGATGACCATGGATATTGTACCGGTAAAGAGGCCGGTCATATATGCCTGAAAATAGGAAGGATAGGAGCGCATGAAGAATGGCCATCCTGCAATCATATAGAGAAAAGAAGGAAAAAACACAAGCTTCATATGTTCCCATGTGGATTCATTTACCGGAGCAAACATAGCAACGAGTGGATTTTCCATACTGTATTCATATGCAAAATGAAGGAGTGTTCCGGCAATCGCCGTAAAAAGAATCCCGGCAATGGTGTAGTGGTAAAGATGTCTGTTCATAATAGTCCCCCAAGGCTTCTTTGATATTTGCAAATATTATATGAGAAAAATGAAAAATAATACACGAAAATGATGTCGTCCGATAAGATGTCGATTATAGAGTGTGTGTACAGAAAAGACAAATGTTTGTAAAAGATGAATTTGAATTTGCTAAAATGGTTTTGGTATGATATAATTGTGCGATAATAAAGAAAACATAAGAAGGGTGAAGAATCATGAATCTACTTTATAAGAGCACCAGAAATTCTGAAAAGACAGTAACAGCTTCCCAGGCAATCCTGAAAGGGCTTGCAGAAGACGGAGGATTATTCGTCCCGGTTTCGATTCCAAAACTTCCGGTGAGCCTTGGGGAACTTAAGAATATGAACTATCAGGAAACAGCATATGCAGTCATGAAAGAGTTCCTGACCGATTTTACAGAGGAAGAGCTTAGGAACTGTATTACAAAAGCATATGACAGTAAATTCGATACAGAGGATATTGCGCCGCTTGCAAAGGCACATGACGCGTATTTCCTGGAATTGTATCATGGGGCAACGATTGCGTTTAAAGATATGGCACTCTCCATTCTTCCGCATCTTCTTACAACTTCTGCAAAGAAGAATCAGGTGAAAAATGAGATCGTGATTCTGACTGCTACTTCCGGAGATACAGGGAAGGCAGCGCTGGCCGGTTTCGCGAATGTGGAAGGAACGAAGATCATCGTGTTCTATCCGAAGAATGGCGTGAGCAAGGTTCAGGAGCTTCAGATGGTCACACAGAAAGGTGACAATACATCTGTCATTGCGATCCATGGAAATTTTGATAATGCGCAAAGCGGTGTGAAAGCGATGTTTGAGAACAAAAAGCTGGCGAAAGAGCTGGATCAGGCGGGATATCAGTTTTCTTCCGCTAATTCGATCAATATCGGACGTCTGGTGCCGCAGATCGTTTATTATGTGTACGCATATGGTAAACTGCTGCAGAATGGAGAAATTGAGGAAGGTGAAGAAATCAATGTTGTCGTACCGACCGGTAATTTCGGAAATATTCTTGCTGCATATTATGCGAAGAATATGGGACTTCCGATTGCGAAACTGATCTGTGCATCGAATGAGAATAAAGTACTCTATGATTTCTTCCAAACCGGTACTTATGATAAAAACAGAGAGTTTATTCTGACGACTTCACCGTCCATGGATATTCTGATTTCAAGCAATCTGGAGCGCCTGATTTACCAGATCGCGGGTGGAGACGCAAAGAAGGATCAGGAGCTGATGAACGACCTCAAATCAAAAGGAGTGTATGCGATTACGGAAGAGATGAAAAAGAATCTGGCGGATTTTGAGGCAGGGTATGCTACTGAAGAACAGGTAAAACAGACGATTCATGATCTTTACACGGATACGGGGTATGTGATTGATACCCATACAGCAGTTGCTGCATCCGTATACAATGAATACAGAAAGAATACCGGAGATACGGCAAAGACGGTGATTGCTTCTACGGCAAGTCCTTATAAATTTGCAAGAAGTGTTATGACTGCAATTGACGCGTCCTATGATGCCATGGAGGAATTTGAACTGATCGATGAACTTCATAAAGTTTCACAGATGGATATACCGAATGCGATTGAAGAAATAAGAAATGCAGAGATTCGTCACACTACGGAATGTGATATCGATCAGATGGAAGCATCCGTAAAAGCTGTACTCGGTGTAGTTTAATTAAAAGGAGTGACGAAGAACGATGAGTGATATCAATGTGGTTTTCGGAGTAATCGGGCTGGCTTGCGGAATCTATGTTTTCTATGCCTGCTTTCAATTGAAGGTAAAAGGGCTGATTAATACAAGCATTCTGCTTCCGAAATCAATCGACCCGGACAAGTGCCGTGACAAGGTGGGGTATATTAAGGAAGTATTTCCGAAGATGCTGCTGTTTGGAACCGTCATCACCGCATATGGTGTGATTGAGCTTGTAAATACATATGTCGTGGAAGTCGGCGCTTTACTTGCAGTGTTTATGATACTTCCTTTTGTCGTTCTGATCTGGTTTGGAGTTACGATTTCCCGTCTGAATAAGAAATATTTCCAGGATTCGTAAGAGGAGAATAAAAATGGCGGAATTTACACATTTTAACACTCACGGTGATGCCATTATGGTTGATGTGAGTGAAAAAAAGGATACCTTACGAGAAGCAACTGCCCGGGGAAGGATTCTGATGAACAAGGAATGCTTTCAAAAAGTGCGGGATGGTCAGATGAAGAAAGGGGATGTGCTTCAGGTTGCCCGTGTTGCCGGCATCATGGGAACGAAGAAAACATCGGATCTGATACCGCTTTGCCATATTCTTAATCTGAGTAAGGTGGAAATTGATTTTGAACTCCATGAGGATACTTGCTCGATTATTGCAGCCTGTACGGCACGCACTGTCGGAAAGACCGGTGTGGAAATGGAGGCCTTGACCGGAGTAAGCGTTGCCCTGCTGACAATTTATGACATGTGTAAAGCTGTGGATAAATCGATGGAAATCGGGGAAATCTATCTATGTCGTAAAAGCGGTGGTAAGAGCGGGCTGTTCGTTTCACCAAGAGAGGATAAACCTGACGGAAACGAAGATGTCATATAAAAAATAAAAGGAAAAGATAGATTTACAGTATTAGAGTTGAAAAAAAATAAATAATACGCTATAATTGTTTTTAGAAACCTGGGATGTTCGATATATCCGTATTTTTGAACCTACAAAACTTTAAACGGGATTCCTATATCTCTGTAATATGTCAAGCCCTCATCGCGCAGGGGAAGGCAGAAAAGCAGATGCGGTCGCCCACCTAGCTATGGCTAGGAGTCAAAAAACGGTCAACGGCATTTCGGGGGAAACAAAAGAGAAAAAGGCAGCTGCTAAGGCGGCTGCCTTTTAAATATGTGCGTGATAACGGAGTGGTTATATGAAAAAATATATAAAACGGGCAATGGCACTATCAAATCGAATCGGCAGGAATCATACCGGTGCATATGCAGCTCAGTCAGCTTATTTCTTTATTTTAAGTCTGATTCCGATCATTCTGCTTCTACTTACGATCGTACAGTATACTCCGGTTACGAAAGCGGACGTAATGACGGCAATGGTAATGGTCTTCCCGGAAAAGAATATGCAGGATTTTATTATAGGCATTGTGAATCAGGTTTATAATCAATCACGGACTGTTATTCCGGTCACTGCAGTTGTTGCACTCTGGTCGGCAGGAAAAGGCGTACTTGCGATGAGCAACGGATTGAACTATAGTTATGAGATTCGAGAAACAAGAAATTATGTGTTTATGAGGATCCGGGCATCTTTTTATACCATATTGTTTATTATTGCGATCGTACTTGGACTGGTACTGTCTGTGTTTGGAAATAGCATAAGCCTGTTTATCAATACCCGGTTTCCATTTATGAAAGAGACAACGGAGTCGATTCTTGAGATGCGTACATTTATAACGTTTGCAATCCTGCTGGGATTTTCTCTTATGATCTATCGGTTTCTTCCGAACCACAAGGTCCGGGTTAGAGAACAGATTCCCGGTGCAGTCTTTACCGCAGTGGGATGGCAGGTGATTTCGTTCATCTTTTCGATGTACCTGACTATATTCCAGGGGTTCAGCGGATTATACGGAAGTATGACGGCAATCATTCTTGTTATGCTGTGGCTGTATTTCTGCATGTATGCGATACTTCTTGGTGGCTTGCTTAATTGTATATGGCAGGAAAATAAGAAAAAGAGTGGGGAAACAGCTTGACATAAAAAAAACATATGTTACAATAATTAGGTATATGTTGAAAAGGCTTAGACCGTGTAAGTAGAGCACTGTTTTCCAACAGAGAGAGGGGATCTCCGGCTGTAAGTTCCCTCGGGTTCAGACAGGAATCGAATTTCCCACGCGAGCTGCGTTTTTGAAAGTATCAGTAGAGAACGACGTCCCTGCACGTTACGCAGTCCGAGTGCCTGTTCATTTGAGCAGGAAACAGGGTGGTACCGCGAGTTTCTCGTCCCTATCAGGGGACGAGTTTTTTTTGCCATGCAAATGTCAAAAAGGTCCGGCTGACCTTTATTTAGTTGTCAAAAGGAGGAAATTATGAAAGAAAGACTTGAGAGCATCAAACAAGAGGCGATCAGACAGATTCAGGCTTCTGATGTACCGGAAAAACTGAATGATGTACGTGTGAGATTTCTTGGAAAAAAGGGAGAACTCACCGCAGTTTTAAAAGGAATGAAGGATGTAGCACCGGAGGAGCGTCCGAAGGTAGGACAGCTTGTCAATGAGACCCGAGCAGCAATCGAAGAGCTCCTTGAAGAAACCAAGAAGAAGATGGATGCTGCGATCCGTGAAGAAAAATTAAAACAGGAAGTAATCGATGTCACACTTCCTTCCAAAAAGAATATGGTAGGACATCGCCATCCGAATACGATCGCCTTAGAAGAAGTAGAACGTATCTTTATCGGAATGGGATACGAAGTGATCGAAGGACCGGAGATCGAATATGACGAATACAATTTCGAAAAATTAAACATTCCGGCAGATCATCCGGCAAAAGACGAACAAGATACCTTCTATATCAATAAAGAAATCGTACTGCGTACCCAGACCTCCCCGGTTCAGGCACGTGTAATGGAACAGGGCAAACTTCCGATCCGTATGATTTCCCCGGGACGCGTTTTCCGTTCCGACGAAGTAGATGCAACCCATTCACCATCCTTCCATCAGATCGAAGGACTTGTCATTGATAAGAACATTTCCTTCGCTGACCTGAAAGGGACATTGGAAGTATTCGCAAAAGAACTTTTCGGACCCGAAACCAAGACTAAGTTCCGCCCGCACCACTTCCCATTCACCGAACCAAGCGCCGAAGTAGACGTTTCCTGCTTCAAATGCGGCGGCAAAGGATGCCGTTTCTGCAAAGGCTCCGGTTGGATCGAAATCCTCGGATGCGGAATGGTACACCCACATGTCCTCGAAATGTGCGGCATTGACCCCGAAGAATACACCGGCTTCGCATTCGGCGTAGGTCTCGAACGTATCGCACTGCTGAAATACGAAATCGATGATATGCGGCTGCTGTATGAAAATGATATTAGATTTTTGAGACAATTTTAGCGCTGGCAATGAGCAGTGCGAAAAAAGACTGATAAGCATACGCGGGTGCTTGCACACAAGCGAATGCTTATCCGGCTTTTTTCATAGGGCGAAGCCCGTAAAGCGAGAAGGAGCGAAGCGGATTCGAGCTTAGCACTGCGGAGAAAAACATTCAGCGAGAGAGCGAAGCGAATCGAGCTTAGCACTGCGGAGAAAAACATTCAGCGAGAGAGCGAAGCGGAATCGAGCTTAGCACTGCAGAGAAAAACATTCAGCGAGAGAGCGAAGCGAATCGAGCTTAGCACTGCGGAGAAAAACATTCAGCGAGAGAGCGAAGCGAATCGAGCTTAGCACTGCGGAGAAAAACATTCAGCGAGAGAGCGAAGCGGAATCGAGCTTAGCACTGCGGAGAAAAACATTCAGCGAGAGAGCGAAGCGAATCGAGCTTAGCACTGCAGAGAAAAACATTCAGCGAGAGAGCGAAGCGAATCGAGCTTAGCACTGCGGAGAAAAACATTCAGCGAGAGAGCGAAGCGAATCGAGCTTACCAGACACAAACAAATAAAGAGGAGAAAAAGTATGAATACTTCATTATCATGGATTAAAGCGTATGTTCCTGACCTCGATGTGACCGCCCAGGAATATACAGATGCAATGACGCTTTCAGGAACCAAAGTAGAAGGTTATGAAAAGCTGGATGCAGATTTAGATAAAATTGTAATCGGTCAGATTGAAAAAATTGAAAAACATCCGGATGCCGACAAACTGATTATCTGTCAGGTCAATGTGGGAACAGAGACAGTACAGATCGTTACCGGAGCACCGAACGTAAAAGAAGGAGACAAAGTTCCGGTCGTTCTGGACGGCGGACGCGTTGCCGGTGGACATGAGCCGGGACAGAGAGTTGCCGGAGGAATCAAGATCAAGAAAGGAAAACTCCGCGGAGTAGAGAGCTGCGGTATGATGTGCTCGATCGAAGAACTCGGCTCTGACAGAAATATGTATCCGGAAGCACCGGAATATGGAATCTATATCTTCGGTGACGATGCGGTTGTAGGAGAGAGCGCAATCAAGGCACTGGGACTGGACGATGTAGTATTTGAATATGAAATCACATCCAACCGTGTAGATTGTTTCAGTGTGGTGGGAATTGCAAGAGAAGCGGCAGCGACATTTGGCAAAGAATTTCACCCGCCGGTAGTGACTCCGACCGGAAACGATGAGGACGTTAACGATTATATCAAAGTGCGTGTGGAAAATACAGATCTTTGCCCGCGTTACTGCGCAAGAGTTGTTAAGAATATTAAGATTGGCCCGTCTCCGAAATGGATGCAGAGAAGACTGGCTTCCGTCGGAATCCGCCCGATCAACAACCTGGTTGATATCACCAACTATGTTATGGAAGAATATGGACAGCCGATGCATGCATACGATCTGGATACGATTGCCGGACATCAGATTGTAGTTCGTAATGCTGAAAAGGGAGAGAAATTTGTCACACTGGATGGACAGGAACGTGAAATGGACGATTCCGTCCTGATGATCTGTGACGGGGAAAAGGCAGTAGGTATTGCCGGTATCATGGGTGGCGAGAACTCCATGATCACCGATCATGTTCAGACCATGTTATTTGAAGCAGCCTGCTTTGACGGAACCAATATCCGTAAATCAAGCAAAAAAGTCGGACTTCGTACCGATGCTTCCGGAAAATTCGAAAAAGGTCTGGATCCGAACAATGCTCAGGCAGCCATCGACCGCGCATGCCAGTTGGTTGAAGAAATGGGAGCAGGTGAGGTTGTCGGAGGAATGGTAGATGTTTATGGCAAGAAGAAAGAGCCGGTAAGAGTACCGTTTGACGCAGATGCAATCAATGCACTTCTGGGAACCGATATTCCGGAAGCGGATATGCTCGGATATTTTGAAAAAATCGGACTGGAATATGACGCTGACGCGAAGGAAGTGATTGCACCGACATTCCGTCATGACTTATTCCGCCTTGCCGATCTTGCAGAAGAGGTTGCAAGATTCTACGGATATGATAACATTCCGACTACCCTCCCAAGCGGCGAAGCTACTACCGGTAAGCTTTCCTTCAAGAATCGAGTGGAAGACGTTGCAAAGGATATTGCTGAATTCTGTGGTTTCAGTCAGGGAATGACCTATTCCTTTGAAAGCCCGAAGGTATTTGATAAATTACTCCTTGATGAGGATGATGTGCTTCGTCAGGCAATTCCGATCATGAATCCGCTTGGGGAAGATTACAGTATTATGAGAACGATTTCTCTCAATGGTATGCTGACTTCTCTGGCAACTAATTATAACAGAAGAAATAAAAATGTACGCCTGTACGAAATGGGAAATATTTATCTTCCGAAAAGCCTTCCGCTTACGGAACTTCCGGACGAGCGTATGCAGTTTACACTTGGAATGTACGGAGAAGGCGATTTCTTCAGTATGAAGGGAATCGTAGAAGAGTTCTTCGAAAAAGTAGGTCTTCATAAGAAAGAGACCTACGATCCGAATGCCGGAAAGAACTTCCTGCACCCGGGACGTCAGGCTAACATCATTTACGAAGGAAGAGTTGTAGGATATCTGGGCGAGGTTCATCCGCAGGTGGCAGATAATTACGGAATCGGAGAACGTGCCTATGTTGCAGTGATTGATATGCCTGAAATCGTGGAACTCGCTACATTTGACAGAAAATACGAAGGCATTGCAAAATATCCGGCGGTAAGTCGTGATATCAGTATGGTTGTTCCAAAGGAGATTCTTGTCGGACAGATTGAAGAGGTGATCGAGAAGAAGGGCGGCGCTTATCTGGAAAGCTACAAACTCTTCGACCTCTATGAGGGAGCACAGATCAAACCGGGATTTAAATCTGTTGCATACTCAATTACCTTCCGTGCAAAAGACAGAACCCTGGAGGAAGCCGATGTATCTGCAGCTATGAAGAAGATCCTGAAAGCTTTGGAAGAAATGGGAATTGAATTGAGACAATAATAAGAGTAATAATCAGAGAAATGAGGAGACCGTATCTTGTATACGGTCTCTTTAATGACGTATATGCAGAAAGGAAAACAGAATGAAGAAAGAGGATTTTTATTTTGATCTGCCGGAGGAACTGATCGCACAGGATCCGCTTGAAGATCGTTCCGGTTCACGGCTTCTGGTTCTGGATAAGGAAACCGGTGAGACGGAGCACCATATTTTCCGTGAAATCGTAAACTACCTGAACCCGGGAGACTGCCTTGTGATCAATGATACAAAGGTTATTCCGGCGCGTCTGATCGGAGAGAAGGAAGGAACCGGTGCAAAGGTGGAAGTACTTCTTCTGAAACGGAAAGAGAATGATATCTGGGAAACATTGGTGAAGCCGGGAAGAAAGATGAAACCGGGAGCACGTCTGGTTTTTGGAAACGGGCTTCTGAAAGCGGAAGTGATCGGGGTGGTAGAAGAAGGAAACCGTCTGATCCGATTCGAATATGAGGGGATTTTTGAAGAAATCCTGGATCAGCTGGGACAGATGCCACTTCCGCCGTATATCACGCACCAGTTGGAGGATAAAAACCGCTATCAGACCGTATACGCAAAGCATTCCGGTTCTGCGGCAGCGCCGACAGCGGGGCTGCATTTTACACCGGAGCTATTGGATGAGATCAAGGAGAAAGGCGTGGAGATTGCCCATGTGACCCTGCATGTGGGACTTGGCACATTTCGCCCGGTAAAAGTCGAGAATATTCAGGAGCATCATATGCATTCCGAATTTTACCGGATCGAGCAGAGCGAAGCAGATAAGATCAATCGGGCAAAAGAGGAAGGACACCGGGTTATCTGCGTGGGAACAACGAGCTGCAGGACAGTGGAATCCGCAGCAGACGAAAATGGACGATTGCGAGAATGCAGTGGATGGACAGAAATCTTTATTTATCCGGGATACAAATTCAAAGTTCTGGATGCGCTGATCACGAATTTCCATCTGCCGGAATCGACCCTGATCATGCTGGTTTCTGCACTGGCAGGAAGAGAACACGTTCTGGCTGCATATGAGGAAGCAATTCGGGAAAGATACCGTTTCTTCAGTTTCGGGGATGCGATGTTCATAAGATAATGTAGTAAGGAAAAGGAAAGGGAAAATGGTAAAGGATTTGACGGTCGGAAGACCGGAGAGTGTGCTTTGGAGGTTTTGCCTGCCATTGTTCGGAAGTGTTGTTTTTCAACAGCTTTATAATATTGCGGACAGTCTTGTAGCAGGAAAATTTGTCGGAGAGAATGCGTTGGCGGCAGTGGGGAACAGTTATGAGATCACTTTGATATTCATCGCGTTTGCATTCGGATGTAACATTGGGTGCTCGGTGATCGCCTCTCAGCTTTTTGGGGCGAAAAAATACAATGATATGAAAACGGCAATCTATACGGCGCTGATTTCAAGTGGTGTATTATGTGCAATGCTGATGCTTGGAGGACTCCTGTTAGGAGGGCAATTGTTGCAGCTTATCCATACACCGGAGAATATACTTGCAGATTCCAAACTCTATCTGGACATTTATATCTGGGGATTGCCATTTATGTTTTTCTATAATATTGCAAATGGTATTTTTTCGGCTTTGGGAGATTCGAAGACACCGTTTGTGTTTCTGGCTTTATCATCTACGTCAAATATTGCGGTTGATATTCTGTTTGTCACAGTGTTGAAGATGGGAATTGCCGGAGTGGCATGGGCGACTTTTCTGTGCCAGGGGGTGAGCTGTGTGCTTGCAATGATCGTGGTGTTCCGGAGACTTGCCGGTATTCATACGGAAGGGAATCTGGATGTGTTTTCCTGGAAACTTTTTAAGAAAATTGCGGTTATCGCCGTGCCGAGTATTCTACAGCAAAGCTTTGTTTCTGTAGGGAATATTATCATACAGAGTGTGATCAACAGTTTCGGAGCGGGAGTGATTGCCGGTTATTCTGCGGCAATCAAGCTCAACAATCTGGTTATCACATCGTTTACGACTCTGGGAAATGGAATTTCCAATTACACAGCCCAAAATCTCGGGGCAAAGAAACCGGACAGAATCCGGGAGGGAATGCGTGCCGGGATCAAGATGGTATGGGGCCTGTGTGTACCGCTGGTGTTATTATACCTTCTGGCGGGCAAAATGCTTCTGCTCCTTTTTATGAATCAGGATTCGGTGACGGCACTGGCGACCGGGAATCAGTTCCTGAGGATCGTGGCACCGTTCTATTTTGTGGTATCAGTGAAACTGGTTGCTGACGGTATTCTGCGAGGAGCAGGAATGATGAAACAATTTATGATTGCCACTTTTGCGGATCTGATTCTCAGAGTAGCACTTTCGATCGTATTTTCAAAGGTGATCGGCCTTGGTCCCGTCGGAATCTGGCTGTCGTGGCCGGTGGGATGGACTTCGGGAATGCTGCTTTCAGTCTTGTTTTACAGAAAGAGTCCGTGGATGAAGAAAATGAATAAAGAAAAGAACAGCTTCTAAAGGAGAAGCTGTTCCAATTCCCGTATATTCTGAATCCGTACTTCGGCTTCCGGAACCTCGCCAAAACCGTATTCCGCAAAGATGAACGGAACACCGGCTTTTTGGCAGGCATCATAATCTCCCATGGTGTCACCGATATAGCAGACGTCTTTTAAATGGTTTTTTTCCATTAAAATGCGGATGCTCTCATTCTTGGGCCGTCCTGTCTGGCCGAAGCAGAGTGTATCTTTTACAAAAGGACCCAGGTTCGTTCCTTCAAGAAAAACTTCAATGTATCCACATTGACAATTGCTGACGATATAGAGATCAAATTTCTCGGACAGTGCCTGGAAAGCTTCCCGCACACCGGGATAAAGGGTTCCTGGCTCTGTGGCGAGCAGCCGGTTTTCGTATGCAAAGCAGAGATCTCCAAGGCGGCTGCGATCTTCCTCTGAGAAGGAAGGGAAGAGTGCGGCTGTGATTTCGTTCATGGTTTTGCCGAATAAAGATTTGATCTTTGCGGCAGTCAGATCGGCGGGAAGATCTGAATTTTCATTTATGGCCTGGTTCCAGGAACGGGCGACGACTTTAGTCGAATCCCAAAGTGTTCCGTCTACATCAAAAATAATTCCATCCATTTTTAATATCCTCCGGAAATAGTTTGTAAAATTTGTACTATTATAACATAGAAGAAAACATGCGTCAAAATTTGAATCAGGATTGTTTCTGTAAAAATGTAAAAAATAAAGACGCATTATAGAAAAAAATGAAGTTGAATTTGTGCATATTTCCTAATGCATCAAAATATGGTGTTTTTTCTATTGACAAACAGGAGGATTTGGTGTAAGATTTCAAACATAATTTTAAACAGAGTGCGCTCTGTTTGTTGGGAGGAAAAAGAATATGAGAAATGTGAAAAAATGGTTAGCCGTTGCTATGGTTGCCGCGATGACCGTATCGATGGCAGCAGGCTGTGGCTCAAAAAGTGAAGGAGAAAAAAGCAGCGGCTCAGACAGTGAAGTAATCAAGATCGGTGCAATCGGACCGGTTACCGGTGCAGCAGCTGTTTATGGACAGGCTGTTAAGAATGGTGCTGAACTGGCAGTTGAAGAGATCAATGCAGCCGGCGGTATCAACGGAGCACAGGTTGAATTCAAATTCGAAGATGATGAGCATGATGCAGAGAAAGCAGTTAATGCATACAATAACCTGAAAGACTGGGGAATGCAGGCACTCCTCGGAACCGTAACTTCAGCACCGTGTGTTGCTGTAGGTGAGGTTGCAAATCAGGACAATATGTTCCTTCTTACACCGTCAGGAACAGCAGTAGAATGTGTACAGTATGACAATGCATTCCGTGTATGTTTCTCTGACCCGATGCAGGGACTTGAATCAGCAAAATATATCGGAGAAAACGGCCTTGCTTCAAAAGTAGCTGTGATCTATGACAGCTCTGATGTTTATTCAACCGGTATCTACGAAGCATTCGTAAAAGAAGCAGCTAATCAGGATTTCGAAGTAGTTGCTGCAGAAGCATTTACATCAGAAAGCAAGACAGACTTCTCTGTTCAGCTTCAGAAAGCAAAAGACTCCGGAGCAGAACTTGTATTCCTGCCATTCTACTACTCAGAGGCTTCTCTGGTATTGAAACAGGCAGCAGGAATGAACTACAACCCGATCTTCTTTGGATGTGACGGTATGGACGGAATTCTTGCAGTAGAAGGATTTGATGCGAACCTGGCTAATAACCTGATGTTCTTAAGTCCGTTTACACCAACTTCTACAGATGAAGCAATTCAGAAATTTGTAACAGCTTTCAAAGATAAATACGGCGATACTCCGAACCAGTTTGCAGCAGATGCTTACGACGGAATTTATGCAATGAAGGCTGCAATGGAAAAAGCAGATGTGAAACCGGGAATGGCTTCATCCGATGTGTGTGATGGCCTGAAATCTGCAATGGTTGAAATCGAAATTGATGGTGTTACTGCAAAAGGTCTTACATGGGAAGCAAGCGGAGAACCGAGCAAGGAACCAATGGTTGTTAAGATTGAAAATGGTGACTACGCTGTTGTAGAATAGGATTCATTTTATGGAAGGCTATCTTATGGTAGCCTTCTGTTTTTGTACATGTTATAATATATTTCAAAAAGGAAAGGAATGTGAGAATTATATGAGTTTTATATCTTATCTCATTAATGGCATAAGTCTGGGCAGTGTTTATGCTATTATAGCGCTTGGCTATACAATGGTTTATGGTATTGCTAAAATGCTGAACTTTGCTCACGGGGATGTCATAATGATCGGTGCTTATGTGGTGCTGACTGTGATTACGGGGGCAGGGCTTCCTCCGGCAGCGGCAGTTCTCATTGGAATTGTTTTTTGTACAGTACTTGGTATATTGATCGAGACAATTGCATACCGACCGCTTTTAAATGCATCTTCTTCACTTGCTGTGCTGATTACGGCAATTGGTGTCAGCTACCTGCTTCAGAATCTGGCACTCTTGATTTTCGGAGCTAACACAAAGTCTTTTACATCTGTAGTCAAGGTACCTTCATTGGTGCTTGCAGGTGGTAAACTGACAATTTCAGGAGAAACGATCGTTACGATTCTTTCTTGTGTTGTGATTATGACCGGTATGCAGCTTTTTATCAAGAAGACAAAAGCAGGACAGGCAATGAGAGCAGTTTCGGAGGATAAGGGGGCTGCACAGCTGATGGGTGTGAATGTAAATGGAACGATTGCGCTGACATTTGCAATCGGATCTGCACTCGCGGCAATCGCAGGTGTTCTTCTTTGCTCTGCATATCCGACTCTTACTCCGTATACCGGATCTATGCCCGGTATCAAGGCTTTCGTTGCGGCGGTATTCGGCGGAATCGGATCGATTCCGGGTGCTATGATCGGCGGGATCCTTCTTGGTGTGATTGAAATATTCGGTAAAGCATATATTTCTTCACAGATGGCAGATGCAATCGTGTTTGCAGTGCTGATCGTGGTTCTGATCGTGAAACCTACAGGGCTTCTTGGCAAGAATATTCAGGAGAAAGTGTAGGTGGCAATGATGAAAAATATAAAGAAAATGAACAAAACGACAAAGAGCAATTTGCTTACATACCTGATGGTCATTGCGATTTATGCGGTTGTACAGATTTTAGTGGCTACAGGAAATGTGTCCAGTCTTCTTCAGGGACTTCTGGTGCCGCTCTGTGCATACATTATTCTGGCTGTCTCTCTTAACCTTACGGTTGGTATTCTGGGTGAACTGAGCCTGGGACATGCCGGATTTATGTGTGTGGGAGCATTTACCAGTGCATTCTTTTCAAAATGCATGGTGGATGTGATTCCATCTTCCGGAATCAGATTTTTTCTGGCACTTTTGATCGGAGCGGCTACAGCGGGAATTTGTGGAATCTTAATCGGTATTCCGGTGCTTCGGCTGAAGGGCGACTATCTTGCGATTGTAACGCTGGCGTTTGGTGAGATTATTAAAAATATTGCCAATATCCTTTTCATCGGAAAAGATTCGAACGGACTTCATTTTTCTACGAAGGATTCCATATCCCTTGGACTGGAAGAAGGCGGCAAGGTTATCATCAACGGACCGCAGGGAATTACAGGAACACCTAAGGATTCTACATTCACGATCGGTGTACTTCTGATTCTTCTGACGCTGTTCATTGTTCTGAATCTGATTCATTCACGCAGCGGCCGTGCAATCATGGCGATCCGTGATAACCGTATTGCGGCAGAATCAGTCGGAATCAATATTACAAAATACAAGTTGATGGCATTTGCGATTTCTGCCGCACTTGCGGGAGTTGCAGGAGTTATGTATTCCCACAACCTTGCGACGCTGACAGCTACAAGCAAAAACTTCGGTTACAACATGTCAATCATGATTCTTGTATTCGTTGTTCTTGGCGGTATCGGTAATATCAGAGGTTCGATCATTGCGGCAATCGTTCTGACGCTTCTGCCGGAGCTTCTGAGAGGTCTGCAGGACTATCGTATGTTGATCTATGCAATCGTTATGATCGTGATGATGTTATTCAACTGGGCGCCGAAAGCGATTGAAATGAGAGAAAAATTAGCGGCTAAACTTAAAGCCGGCAGGAAGAAAAATACAAAGGAGGCTGCATAGTTATGGCATTATTGGAAGTGAAGAATCTCGGAATCTCCTTTGGCGGTCTTCACGCGGTAAATGAATTTCATATGGAAATTGAAAAAGGGTGCCTGTATGGGCTGATCGGACCGAATGGGGCCGGAAAAACGACGGTATTTAACCTTCTTACCGGAGTATATAAACCGACAGAAGGAATCATTACACTGGATGGAGAGAATATCGTAGGAAAGAAAACGATTGATATCAACAAGGCCGGAATTGCCAGAACGTTCCAGAATATTCGTCTGTTCAAGGGACTGTCTGTACTGGACAATGTCAAGGTAGGGCTTCATAATCATCATAAATATTCGACAATTGAAGGAATCCTCCGTCTGCCGAAATATTATAAAGTGGAAAAAGAAATGGATGAAAAAGCGCTGGAGCTTCTTAGCGTGTTCGGACTTGATAAATATGCCGATACGCTTGCCGCAAACCTCCCATACGGCAAGCAGAGAGAGCTTGAGATCACAAGAGCACTGGCAACAGAACCGAAGCTGCTTCTTCTGGATGAGCCGGCGGCAGGTATGAACCCGAACGAGACACAGGATCTGATGAACACGATCCGTTTTGTAAGAGACAAATTTGACATGACGATCCTTCTCATCGAACACGACATGAAGCTGGTATCCGGAATCTGTGAAAAACTGACTGTGCTGAACTTTGGACAGGTGCTTGCTGAGGGTGAAACCAGTGAAGTGCTGAATAATCCGGAAGTAATCAAGGCATATCTGGGCGAATAGGAGGGATGACGGACATGGCAATGCTTGAAATTAAGGATATTGAAGTATATTACGGCATGATTCAGGCAATCAAGGGCATTTCCTTCGAGGTCAATGAAGGGGAAGTCATCGCTCTGATCGGTGCCAACGGTGCGGGAAAGACGACGACCCTGCACACGATCACAGGTCTTCTGTCACCAAAGAAAGGCTCTGTAATCTTCGAAGGAAAAGACATTACAAAGGTTCCGGCACATAAGATCGTGTCTCTGGGAATTGCGCATGTACCGGAAGGACGAAGAGTCTTTGCGGAACTGACCGTATATGAGAACCTGAAGATGGGCGCTTATACAAGAAAAGATAAGGACGAGATCGAGAAGACGCTGGAAATGGTCTACAAACGTTTCCCGCGTCTGGAAGAGAGAAAGAATCAGCTCGCAGGAACCCTAAGCGGCGGCGAGCAGCAGATGCTGGCGATGGGACGTGCACTGATGTCTCATCCGAAGATCATTGTAATGGATGAACCTTCCATGGGACTTTCTCCGATTCTGGTTAATGAGATCTTTGATATTATTCAGGAAGTAAGCAAGGGCGGAACGACGGTACTTCTTGTAGAACAGAATGCAAAAAAAGCACTTTCTATTGCGGACAGGGCATATGTACTTGAGACAGGTAGAATTGTTCTGGAGGGCGATGCAAAAGTATTGATGAACGATGATTCTATTAAAAAAGCATATCTTGGTGAATAGGAGGAGTGCAAATGGAAAACATTGTAATTACGGTTGCGAGACAGTATGGAAGCGGCGGAAAGACGATCGGAGAGATGTTTGCAAAGGAAATGGGGATTCCCTGCTACGGAAGCAATCTGCTTGAGATGGCATCTGAAGAAAGCGGAATTGCTGAGCATCTGTTCCGGCAGTTGGATGAAAAGCTGCAGAACAGTCCGATCCTCCGCATGACGACGGACGTCTACACAGGCGATGTGATCCCGCCGTCCAGCAGTGATTTCGTTTCGGCGAAGAACCTGTTTAATTATCAGGCGAAAATCATGAAACGGCTGGCGGAAACCGAAAGCTGTGTGATCATCGGGCGTGCGGCGGATTTTGTCCTGAAGGACTATCCGAATGTAGTCAGTGTGTTCGTCCATGCATCGGAAGAATTCAATCTTGCGAGAGCGATGGAACGCAACAGCATGACAGAAAGTGAGATGCAGAAGTTCATTGCAAAGACCGATAAATATCGTGCGGATTACTACAGGCACTATACCGGACGTGAGTGGACCGATGCGAGAAACTATGATCTCTGTCTGAACAGCGGAAAGCTGGGATTTGAGAAATGTGTGGAAGAAATCAAGGCATACATTAAAGTCAGATTTGAATAAGAATCGGGAAAAGAACCCGGAAAGAATGATGAGTGTGTCATTCTTTCCGGGTTTTTACTATTTAGAAATTTTGAAATTTTGTGAAATAATAGTTGAAATATACCCATATGGGGTATATAATAAGCGAAAAAGGAGGTGTAAAAGAAGATGGAGGAGCGAGTAGAATGTGCGTGCCATAAGACAAAGGAACGTTCTGAAAAAGAGTATAAAGATCTGCTCAATCGCCTGAACCGGATCGAAGGACAGGTACGCGGAATCAAAGGAATGGTAGAGCGGAATGCATATTGTACGGATATCCTGATCCAGGTATCGGCAGTCAATGCCGCACTGAACAGTTTTAATAAAGTGCTTCTTGCGAATCATATAAAGACCTGTGTGACAGACGACATCCGGGCAGGTAAGGAAGAGACGGTGGATGAACTGGTCGCGGTACTTCAGAAGCTGATGAAGTAGGAAAGCATACTTGAATTTCTAAGAATGATTCGTTTTTATGTAGTAAAGAATAAGAGAAAACGAAAAGGAGACATAAATGGAACAATATACAGTTACGGGAATGAGCTGTGCGGCGTGCAGTGCCCGTGTGGAAAAGGCAGTATCGAAAGTGGAGGGAGTCACGTCCTGTTCGGTGAGCCTTTTGACGAATTCAATGGGCGTGGAAGGAACTGCTTCCTCTGCCGCTATCATAAAGGCGGTGGAAGAAGCCGGTTATGGGGCGTCCAGAAAAGGAGAGACTGTGCAATCCGGAAAGAGCAGGAGTATGGAAGCGGAGGAGATGCTGAGAGATCATGAGACACCGATTTTGAAAAAAAGGCTGGTCGCATCCCTTGGATTTCTCATTGTACTTATGTATTTTTCTATGGGGCACATGATGTGGAACTGGCCGCTTTCCCCGTTTTTCGAGGGAAACCATGTTGCAATGGGGCTTTTTCAGATGCTGCTTACGATCAGCATTATGGTGATCAATCAAAAGTTTTTCATCAGTGGATTTAAAAGTCTCTGGCATAAGGCACCCAATATGGATACACTGGTGGCTCTTGGATCGGCAGCATCTTTTATTTACAGTGTGTATGCGCTGTTTGCGATGACGGATGCGCAGGTCAGAGGAGATATGGAAGCAGTCATGTACTATATGGATGAGTTTTATTTCGAATCGGCGGCGATGATCTTAACATTGATCACAGTTGGCAAAATGCTGGAGGCCCGCTCGAAAGGGAAGACGACGGATGCGCTGAAAAGCCTGATGAAGCTGGCACCGAAGACGGCTGTTGTGGAAAGAAATGGAAAAGAAATGGAGGTTTCCATCGAACAGGTCAAAAAGGGAGACATTTTCGTGGTCAGGCCGGGTGAGAATATTCCGGTTGACGGCATCGTGCTGGAAGGAATGAGTGCAGTCAATGAGGCGGCGCTCACAGGAGAGAGTATTCCGGTCGACAAGGCTGCCGGGGATATGGTGTCGGCGGCGACATTGAATCAGTCCGGTTTTATGAAATGCGAAGCTACGCGGGTAGGAGAAGATACGACATTGTCGCAGATCATTCAGATGGTAAGTGATGCGGCTGCGACGAAAGCACCGATCGCCAAAGTGGCAGATAAGGTTTCCGGTGTGTTTGTACCGGCGGTCATCACCATTGCTGTGATTACAACTATTGTCTGGCTGCTCGCAGGTGAAAGCATTGGATTTGCCCTTGCAAGAGGAATCTCAGTGCTGGTAATCAGTTGTCCGTGTGCGCTGGGACTTGCCACTCCAGTTGCAATCATGGTCGGAAACGGTATGGGGGCGAAACACGGAATCATGTTTAAGACCGCTGTGTCGCTGGAGGAGACCGGGAAAATGGAGATCGTCGCACTGGATAAGACCGGCACGATCACGAATGGAGACCCGAGGGTAACGGACATTATACCGGCAGAGGGTATTACAGCAGATGAGCTTCTTCGGATGGCATATGCGTTGGAGAAACCAAGTGAGCATCCGCTGGCAAAAGCGATCATAGCATATGCTTCCCAGAAGGAAATGAAAGCGGTGGAAGTCAAAGAGTTTCAGGCACTTCCGGGAAATGGGCTCACAGCTTTATGCGGAGAAAACAGGTTGAATGGCGGAAACTATGAATTTATCCGGAGCAGGGCAGAAATTTCCGCAGAAATGAAAAAGCGGTCTGAGGTTCTGGCAGAGGAAGGAAAGACTCCGCTGTTCTTTGCAAAGGATGAAAAGCTTGCCGGTATCATCGCCGTGGCAGATGTGATGAAAGAAGAGAGCCGGCAGGCGGTAAAAGAACTGCAGAATATGGGAATTCATGTGGTTATGCTGACCGGAGACAACGAGCGTACGGCGAAGGCGATCGGAAGGCAGGCCGGTGTGGATGAAGTGATCGCGGGGGTACGTCCGGAAGGAAAAGAAGCTGTGATCCGCAGACTTAAGAAGCAGGGAAAAGTTGCCATGGTCGGTGACGGAATCAACGATGCACCGGCGCTGACCCGTGCAGACATGGGAATTGCCATCGGAGCAGGTACGGATATTGCGATTGATGCGGCGGATGTGGTTCTGATGAAGAGCCGTCTTACCGATGTACCGGCAGCGATCCGGTTAAGCCGTGCGACTCTGAAAAATATCCATGAAAATTTGTTCTGGGCATTCTTTTATAATACAGTCGGGATTCCGCTTGCGGCGGGGGTATGGATTCCGGTCTTTGGCCTGAAACTGAATCCGATGTTCGGCGCTGCGGCGATGAGCCTTTCCAGCTTCTGCGTCGTGACAAATGCATTGCGGCTGAACTTATTCCGTATGTATGATGCGGGAAAAGATAAGAAAATCAAAAAGAAAAAAACGAAAAAAGTGGAGGAAAAATCAATGGAAAAAACAATGAAAATTGAAGGCATGATGTGCGGACACTGTGAGGCGAGAGTGAAAAAATGTCTGGAGAAACTTCCGGAAGTAGATGTGGCAGAAGTCAGCCATGAGGCAGGGACGGCAGTGGTGAAGCTGAATGCAGAGATTTCTGATGACGTACTGAGAAAGACGGTGGAAGATCAGGACTATCAGGTGATCTCTGTGGAGTAAAATGTAAGATTTGATTTCTTTGAAACGGATGAGCGGGAAAACGTTCATCCGTTTTTTCTTTGGAAAATTATGAATCGTATGTTGTTTTTGATTCTGCAATTATTTCTTGACAACTCAGCCAAATCTCTCTATAATAGCCCCACTTCGAAGGATTATTGTTTTGATTAACCGAAAAGTTAATTAATCAGGTGTACACCAACAATGGCAGGAGATGAGGAAAAGTGGTATTGAATGAATTTAATACGGAAGGGGTAAAGGTCAGCTTTGTATATATGCCTTCCTGGGAAATGTTCATGTCGATGCATGTTTTGGCTGTTCCGGAACACCACCTGGAGCGTCGGCGGTGGTATCAGCGGATTGAAAAAGAGCATGGGAACCTGGTTGAACACAAAGACGAAGGAATTCCGCAGGATTTTCTGAATGTGTTCCGTGCATTAGGAGATGAGACACGACTGAAAATTATACGTGAAATACTAAATGGAACACGGACAACGAAGGCTTTGGCAGGAAAGGTCGAAGTGACGGAGGCGGCAGTTTCAAAACATCTTAAGATACTCTGGGAAGCGGGGCTTCTGGAGAAAAAGCGGTGCGGTAACTATGTAGAGTATTATGTCTGCAGAGATGTGATTGATTTTATTCCCTATCGTTTTTATGAACTGATGCAGTAAGAAAAGAGGGAAGAAAAATGTTTCAGGTAGTTGTATCAACATATCAAAAAAACCGAATTGGAATCCGGCGGGCTATGCCATGGTCTTTTATTGTTTCAAGGATCATAACCGGCGTGACTCAGATCGTATTTCCGTTTTTTATTTACCATTATTTCCTGAAAGGGAATTTGAACGCTCAGTATTATCAGTATACAGGAGGAGCGGATTACATGACCTATGTGGTTCTTGGATCGGCAATAAATGTTCTGGCGGTATCGACACTTAGGAATGTCGGAAGAGCACTGATCACGGAATTGCATTTCCGATCCAGTACCTGCCGGAATGGATGCAGAGATTTGCACAGATTTTTCCACTAACACCGGCTGTGGAGCTGTTCAGGAATGTGGTGATACATCAGAAAAGCTTTATAGATAATAGATACCTTATATGGAGAATCCTTCTGCTGGGAGGAATTTATGCCGGACTTGGAAGTCTGTGGCTATGGAAAAAGGAACAGACAGTTGTGGAAAATATTTTCGGAAAAGAGGAATAGGTATGGAAAAAAAGTATGAGAACAAGATCGTAGCAGAACACTTAACAAAAGCTGAAAATAATATTTGAAGAATTACGTGGGCAAAGTCAGGAAGATTTGAAGCTCGAAGATATTCTGATGTACCTGATTCAGAATTCCCGGGAGGCGGTGGTGATATGAGAAAGATTTGGATTGTTTTTGCAGCAGAAATCCGAAAGCAGCAACAGCACAATTAAATGCCAGATAATTATAGAAATTATTTCGAATGCTTTGAAAAATAATTTTATATATCTTAACATGTTTAGCTTACGATGACAAGTCTCTTTTTTTGTGGTAATATACTAGATATTACTATGGAGTACCATTTATACTCCGATATCCAACAAAACCGTCAGGGGGTATGAGTCTATGAAGATGATTATGGCAATTTTACAGAAAAATGATGAGTTACAGACGATAGATGAGCTGAATACAGCAGGATATTTTGTGACGAAGCTGGCAACTTCGGGCGGATTTCTGAAAGGTAAAAATACGACGATCATGACCGTTGTAGAGGATGAAAAGGTTCCGGAAGTTCTGGAAATAATCCGCGCGAACTCCGGAGAACGTAAGACGATTACTTATGCGAATCCGGCATTGGTTTCCGGACAGGGAAGTCTGGGTGCAGCGCCGACAGTACCAATCAATATCCAGGTAGGAGGAAGTACGGTGTTTGTACTGAATGTGGAACAGATGGAGAAGTTCTGATGAGACTGTTGGTGTTGAGTTTTACAGAAAAAGGGAGCCATCTGAACAGGCAGCTCTGTCTGCAAATGTCGCAAATGGGATATTTTTGTGAGGGTTATGCACCATCAAAATATGCCAAGTGTGCAGATTTGAAGACATTAGATAAGGATATATCGGAATGGATCGGAGAAAACTGGGGGAATGCTGCGTTTTTATTTATCGGCGCGGCGGGCATTGCTGTGCGGATGATTGCACCGTGGGTGAAGGATAAATTTACAGATTCTCCGGTACTTGTGATGGATGAGAAAGGGACATATATCATACCATTGCTTTCAGGACATGTGGGAGGAGCGGTACAAATCGCACATGATATTGCAGAAGTGACAGGAGCAATACCTGTGATCACAACAGCGACGGATGTGCAGAAGAAATTCGCAGTCGATGTATTTGCGGTAAAGAACCATCTTTTGATCTCGGACCGGGAGAAGGCAAAGCAGATCTCAGCGTCCGTGCTTCGAGGGGAGAAAATTGAATTTGAATGTGATTTTCCTATAGAAGGAGATGTACCGGAGGAATTGTCGCTTTCAAGTGGTGAAAAGATGGAGACAGAGGATCGGAAGGATAAGAGAGCCGCAAATTTCCGGATCGCTGTCAGACAGTTTTATGATTCTTGTGATGAGAAAAATGAGAATACGCTGTTCCTTTATCCGAAGAATGTAATCATCGGAATAGGGTGCCGGAAAGGTGTGCCTGCAGAGCAACTGAAGGAAGGTATGGATAAGATTTTGCAAGATCTGAGGCTGAAACGGGAGCAGGTAGAAGCCGTTGTGAGTATTGACCTGAAGAAAGAAGAAGCTGGCATTCTGGAAATGACCGATGAATGGAAGATACCATTTTACACATTTTTAGCGGAGGAGCTAAAGACAGTAAAATCGGTAAGCACAAGTTCTGAATTCGTGAGTCGTATTACCGGTGTAGATAATGTGTGTGAGAGGGCTGTGAAATATTATTGCCCGGACGGAGAACTGATCCTTCCGAAGACGAGTCTGGAACAGATGACATTTGCAGTTGTTTGTCGGAAAATGAAATTGTCATATTAGTGTACTGATATTTGATTGG
This sequence comes from Bariatricus sp. HCP28S3_D3, assembly GCF_052065755.1. NCBI lineage: Bacteria > Bacillati > Bacillota > Clostridia > Lachnospirales > Lachnospiraceae > Bariatricus > Bariatricus sp. HCP28S3_D3. The sequence continues at coordinate 49,209 of NZ_JBQHTK010000004.1, forward strand.
AGCCATTGAACTTAAACTGAATGGTCATGCGGGATTTGTCTATCATCACACTTGTGATGAAGTTCCGGTACCGCTGATGAATGATATAAGAATTGCAGATTCCATTTCCCAGAACAGATCAATTTATCTGCAGCAACAGCGGGTTGCTTGCATGAAAAATAAAAAATTGTTATATTTTTCTTATGGAGGATAAAACAATGGAGACAAAAGATATTATTTTAGAACTCCGCAGAAAAAGCGGACTATCGCAGGAAGAACTTGCACAAAAAGTAATGGTTACAAGACAGGCTGTGTCTCGTTGGGAAAACGGTGAGACTGTACCTAATACTGACACATTAAAACTGTTATCCAGGGTATTTGATGTTTCAATTAATACCCTCTTGGGTGCACCGAGACAGTTGATATGCCAATGCTGTGGAATGCCGCTTGACGATTCCACAATCAGCAAAGAGCCGAATGGCGATTTCAATGAAGAATACTGTAAGTGGTGCTATTCGGATGGCGAATTCAAGTATACGAGTAAAGAACAGCTGATCGATTTTTGTGTAGAACATTTGGCAAATGAGAATTGGCCTGCAGAACAGGTGCGAGCGCATATGGAAGCAGTGGTGCCGAAACTGAATTATTGGAAATAACTGGGAAGAACCGTCCCCAACGACAGGGAGAAAAAATGGAGAAGATTTTGATTTTTGCAGGAACGACGGAGGGCAGGGAACTGGCAGAATTTGCTGGGGGATTAAAGGTTCAGGCTCTCGTAAGTGTGGCAACGGAATATGGTAAAACGTGTCTGGATGATTGTGATAATATACAGACTTTTGTTGGAAGAATGGATGAGGGGCAGATTGAAGCGTTTATTAGGAAAGAAAAGGTTGAGCTTGTGATTGATGCGACTCATCCGTTTGCGGTTCTTGTGACACGGAATATTCGTAAAGCATGTGAGAATACGGGGACGGAGTATTTGAGGTGTCTGCGGAGGGAGTGTGAAGAGGCATTCACGGTAGAGACCGGAGAGATCGTTTGGACGAGTACTGTGAAGCAGGCGGTGGAATATCTGGAGAAAACGGAGGGGAATATTCTGATTGCGACGGGAAGTAAGGAACTGGAAAAGTATGCTTCCATCCCCAATTATAAAGAGCGATGTTTTGCTAGGGTTCTGTCGACGGGGAAAGCGGTGGAGGACAGTATCCGGCTTGGGTTTGAGGGGAAACATCTGATTGCTATGCAGGGACCGTTTTCGGAGGAAATGAATCTGGCAATGCTCCGGCATGTGGATGCAAAATATTTTGTCACGAAAGAGTCCGGCAAAGCGGGGGGATTCCCGGAAAAAGTTAAGGCTGCAAAGGAGGCCGGGACTGTGCTGGTTGTGGTGGGAAGACCGGAGGAAGAAGGACTTGCGCTGGAAGAGGTATTTGATGAATTAAAGAGAAGATACGGGGATAAGAACAGGGGGTGATTGATAACATAATATCAGTCAACCCCTGAAATTGTTTTTGTGTGAATAACAATTACACAATCTTTGTCGTCCATTTGGAGCAGTCCCACACCGCATTTACAATATCCTGGTAGAATTCCGGCTCATGGCAGATGAGGAGCAGGGTCCCGCGGTATTCCTGAAGTGCCTTTTTCAGTGAATCCTTGGCATCTACATCCAGATGATTGGTAGGTTCGTCCAGCATCAGCACATTGGTTTCTTTGTTCAGGATCTTGCACAGGCGCACTTTTGCCTGTTCCCCGCCGCTCAAGACGCGAATCTGGCTTTCGATGTGTTTGGTCGTAAGTCCGCATTTGGCGAGCGCGGAGCGTACTTCATACTGAGTGTAGGAAGGGAATTCTTCCCAGATCTCATCGATGCAGGTGGTTCGGTTGTTGTGGTCTGCCTCCTGTTCAAAATAGCCGGTCAGCAGATTCTCGCCCAGCTCACATTTACCGGAAAGCGGAGGAACCAGACCGAGAATACTCTTGATCAGCGTAGTCTTTCCGATTCCGTTTGCACCGGTCAGCGCAATTTTCTGGCCACGCTCCAGCGTGAGGTTCAGAGGCCGTGAAAGGGGTTCGTCGTAACCGATGACGAAATCTTTGGTCTCAAAGATGTATTTACCCGGTGTCCGGCCGAGGCGGAAATGGAATTCCGGCTTCGGACGCTCGGCGGCGAGCTCTATGACATCCATCTTATCCAGCTTTTTCTGACGGGACATGGCCATGTTGCGGGTGGAGACGCGCGCTTTATTGCGTGCCACAAAATCCTTGAGTTGGCTGATTTCCTGCTGCTGCTTCTTGTAGGCAGCCTCAAGCTGGGCTTTCTTCACTTCGTAGATTTTCTGGAAATTGTCATAATCTCCGACGTAGCGGTTCAGTTCCTGATTTTCCATATGATAAATGATGTTCACCACTTCATTCAGAAACGGAATGTCATGGGAAATCAGGACGAACGCATTTTCATATTCGGTGAGATAACGTTTCAGCCAGTTGATATGCTCTTCGTCCAGATAGTTGGTTGGCTCGTCCAGAAGCAGGATGTCCGGCTTTTCCAGAAGGAGTTTGCCGAGCAGGATACGGGTGCGCTGGCCGCCGCTTAAGTCGGTGACATCCTTGTCCAGTCCAAGATCCAGAAGCCCCAGCGCGCGTGCGACTTCTTCGACCTTTGCATCGATCACATAGAAATCGTGCATGGTCAGTGTGTCCTGGATGGTCCCAAGCTCTTCCATAAGTGTCATCATAGTATCTTCATCCACGTCCCCGAGGCGGTCACAGATCTCGTTCATCTTCGTTTCCAGTTCAAAAAGCCAGGAAAAGGCGGATTTCAGCACTTCGCGGATCGTCATGCCCTTTTCAAGTACAGTGTGCTGATCGAGATAACCGACACGGACATTTTTTGCCCATTCGATTTTCCCTTCGTCCGGCTGGAGTTTTCCTGTAACAATATTAAAAAAAGTAGATTTCCCTTCTCCGTTGGCTCCGACAAGTCCAATGTGTTCGCCTTTCAGAAGACGGAAGGACACATCATGAAAAATGGCGCGGTCACCGAAGCCGTGGGAAAGATGTTCAACATTTAAAATGCTCATTTTCGATTCTCCTTTGTTATGTGGTAACAAGTGACAGTGTCCTGCTTATTATATTATATCTACCGGATAAAAGGCAATGGATTTCGAAAGGATTTCAAAGGAAAAATGCGGTTGCCATACAGGCGGGGATATGTTATAGTGAGGGTGTTCTATATTGGGCTTTTCAGTGCCGGGCAGATGATTCAGATCTGCCGGGTTAAAAGGGAATCAGGTGCAAATCCTGAGCGGTCCGGCCACTGTAAACAGGGAGCGAGGTTATAGATAAGTCATTGCGTATCCAGCGCGAGAAGGCATAACCGGGCGATGAGCTGTAAGTCAGGAGACCTGCTGAGAAGAATGTGAATAGCTTCCGATGAAAGCATAGATTTGCAGAATATTTCAGGGGGAAGTCTGCTTTCGTACAGGAAAAGCGGGCTTTTTTGAATGGGAAATTTGTGCTTTGCGGATCGGATCGAAAGTGGAAAGAGGGATACGATGAAAAAGAGAGCAGCACGGTTCCTGTGTATGATACTGATTGCGGTACTGATTTTCGGAATTCCGGGATGTGGTTCGGAAGAGAAAACGATGCCGGAAACGGAAGAAAATAAGATGACATCTGAACCACAGCGGGAAGAGGCGAAAGAAACGCCGGGACCAATGGAAATCAAGGGACTTACTTATGAATCTGCGATGGAACTTGATTATGCAAAAGGGTTCGGGGTATATTATTATCAGGATGGATATAAGCTGATCCGGATCCGGGACGGGGAAGACTATCTTCTTGTTCCGGAGGGCAGGAATATTCCGTCGGATCTGGAAGAAGACATCGTGATTTTACATCAGCCGCTGGACCGTATTTATCTTGCGGCAACATCGGTGATGGCATTATTTGATTCGCTTGATGCATTGGATGCGATTCGCCTGAGCGGGACACAAAAATCCGGCTGGTACATTGAAAATGCGGTGCAGGCTATGGAAGATGGCGCCATCCTTTATGCCGGAAAATACAGTGAGCCGGATTATGAACTCCTGATCGATGAGGAATGTGATCTGGCTATTGAATCCACGATGATCCTGCATACTCCGAAGGTGCAGGAGATGCTTGAGATGCTTGAGATTCCGGTATTTATCGACCGGTCCAGTTATGAGACGCATCCGCTTGGAAGAACGGAGTGGATCAAGGTCTATGCCGCGATGCTGGACAAAGAAGAACAGGCAGAGACATTTTTCAAGGAACAGTCCAAAGTAATCGAAGAACTGAAGGACTTTGAAAATACAGAGCAGACGGTTGCCTTTTTCTATGTGAGTACCGATGGAACCGTCGTGGTCAGAAAGTCCGAAGATTACATTCCGAAAATGATCGAGATTGCGGGTGGACGTTATGTTTTCGATGATCTTGAAAATACGGAAAATAACAGTGCGTCGATCAGCATTTCTATGGAAGAATTCTTTGCATCTGCAGCCGACGCGGACTATCTGATCTACAATTCATCGATCGATAATCCGGTGGAATCGATGGAGGATCTTCTGGCGAAAAGTGAGCTGTTTGCAGATTTTAAAGCGGTGCAGGAAGGAAATGTGTGGTGTACCGGAAAGTACCTGTATCAGGCGACAGACATTGTCGGAAATCTGATTACAGACATTCATCTGATGCTTACCGATGGAAAAACGGAGGAGATGACATTTTTATATAAAGTGTCATGACGATATCAGGATATGAGAAAGTGAGGAACAATGGAGAAAAGGAAGAATAAGCCGGTACGAATGGAAGAGATGAGAAGACGGATCCGGTATTTGCTGGTGTTTGCCGGACTTCTGGCTGCATTTTGTGTGATTATTGTGCTGAATATTAATACGGGAAACGTACATATTTCTGTTTCTGAGATTTTGAATATTCTATTCGGACAGGCAAAGCAGGATGCGAATTACAGAATCATCTGGAAAATTCGTCTGCCAAGAGTTCTGATGGCAGCCCTTCTCGGAGGTGCCCTTTCTCTGTCCGGGTTCCTGCTTCAGACTTTTTTTGCCAATCCGATTGCAGGCCCCTTTGTGCTTGGCATTTCCTCGGGCGCGAAAATGGTGGTCGCCCTGACGATGATCGTATTTCTGAAGTACTTCAGCAGAGTCTCTTCGTATACGCTCATTATAGCGGCATTTATAGGTTCACTGATTGCGACCGGATTCATCCTTCTGATGTCAAGAAAGATCAATCATATGGCAACCCTTCTGGTGGCCGGAATCATGATCGGCTATATCTGTTCGGCGGTTACGGATTTTGTGGTTACATTTGCGGAGGACTCGGATATCGTGAATTTGCACGGCTGGTCTCAGGGAAGCTTTTCCGGGATGAGCTGGAGCAACGTGAAGGTTGCTTTTGTATTGATTGCTGTCACCGTTGTGATTACCTTCCTCTATTCCAAGCCAATCGGTGCGTACCAGCTTGGCGAAGCCTATGCGAGAAGCGCAGGAGTCAATATCCGAGTTTTTCGTGTGCTTCTGATCCTGCTCTCCAGTATGCTGTCGGGCTGTGTGACCGCATTTGCCGGACCGGTTTCTTTTGTTGGGATCGCGGTTCCGTTTCTGGTAAAGAGGATGCTGAATACGGCGAAACCGCTGATCGTGATCCCGGGAACATTTCTGGGAGGAGCGGTGTTCTGTATGGGGTGTGATCTTATTGCACGGATGGCATTTGCACCGCTGGAACTCAATATCAGTACGGTCACTTCCATTTTCGGAGCACCGGTCGTCATCTTTATGATGCTGCACAGACAGAAGGGAAGAGAATGATGGAAAATGCATATGTAAAGCTGCAGGATCTGACGGTAGGCTATCATGGGAAACCCCTGATCCGCGATATTTGCACGGAGATTCAAAAAGGGGAGATCGTAACACTGATCGGTCCAAATGGTGCTGGAAAATCGACCATTTTAAAAAGTATCACCCGACAGATCAAAACGCTTGGAGGAAATGTCTCCATTGCGGATGAGAGGATCGATGCTATGGAAAATGCTATTCTTGCCAGGAAAATGGCGGTGGTGCTGACGGAGCGGATGAAGACGGAACTGATGACCTGCCGCGATGTGGTGGAAACCGGTCGGTATCCGTATACCGGAAGGCTGGGGATCCTCACGAAGAAAGATAAAGAAATCGTAGATGAGGCAATGGAAGCGGTGCATGTCCGTGAGCTTGAAAATCAAAGCTTTCAGGCGATCAGTGACGGGCAGAGACAGCGGATCATGCTTGCGCGTGCGATCTGCCAGGAGCCGGAGGTTCTGATCCTGGATGAACCGACTTCCTATCTGGATATTCATTATAAACTCGAACTTCTGTCGATGCTCCGGAAACTGGCAAAGGAGAAAAAAATCACGGTCGTCATGTCGCTTCACGAGATCGATCTGGCACAGAAAATATCGGATAGGATTCTCTGCGTCAGGGGTGACCGGATTTTCTGCTATGGGAAACCGGAAGAAGTATTCAAAGAAGAAGTAATCCGGGAACTCTACGGACTCGACAACGGATCCTATGACCCGTGCTTTGGAAGTGTCGAGCTTCCGAGACCGGAGGGAGAGCCGCGTGTTTTTGTAATCTCCGCCTGCGGAACAGGCATTCCGGTATACAGGAAACTGCAGAAAGAAAATATTCCGTTTGCTGCCGGAATACTATACCGCAATGACGTGGACTATCATGTGGCGAAAAGGCTTGCGGCAAAGGTGATCGAAGAAGAACCATTTTGCAGTATCCGTGATGAGGCATATCAGGAGGCAAAAGCAACGATCGATTCCTGCCAGTACGTTATCAACGCAGGCGTTACGATCGGAGAGGGAAACCAGCGGATAGCAGAACTTCTGCATGCTGCCAAAAAGAGTGGCAAAATCTGTGAATGGAAGGAAGGGAGCGGTGGATGGAAAGTGGAATGATTCATATTTATTGCGGAGACGGAAAAGGGAAAACGACAGCGGCAACAGGACTTGCCGTCCGTGCGGCTGGCTGTGGACTTAAGGTGCTGTTCGTACGTTTTCTGAAAAATGAGAATTCTGGAGAACTGCGGATTCTGGATCTCATACCGGAAATCGAAGTGATGCATATGACAAAAAGCTTCGGTTTCTTTAAGACGCTTGACGCAAAAGAGCAGGAAGAGGCACGAAGCGCCTATGCGAAGCTGTGGGATGACGCAATTCGGAAAATACAGGAAGAGCCTTATGATATGCTGGTCATGGATGAGTTTATGGCGGCTTATCAATACGGAATGATCGACCACGAAGCGGCTGTAACGTTTCTGAAAGAACGGCCGAAAGGCTTGGAGGTCGTTCTGACCGGAAGAAATCCGGAACCGGAGCTTCTGGAACTGGCGGATTATATCTCTGAGATTACAAAAAGAAAGCACCCATTCGATCAGGGAATTTATGCCCGGCGCGGGATCGAGTATTAAAACAGGATTCTGTTGGAATTGGTTTAGTGGAAAAAAGACAGAAAGATGAGGAAAGAAAAATGAAATGGATGATCGCATCCGACATTCACGGGTCGGAATATTATTGTAAAAAAATGCTGGAGGCATATGACAGAGAAAAGGCGGGGAAGTTATTGCTTCTCGGCGATGTCCTGTATCATGGGCCGCGAAATGATCTGCCGAGAGATTATGCACCGAAGGCAGTTATAGAACTGTTGAACGCGCGGAAGAATCAGATTCTCTGCGTGAGAGGAAACTGTGATACAGAAGTAGATCAGATGGTGCTGAAGTTCCCGGTTCTGGCGGATTATTGTATTGTATGCGATGGAAAAACGACGATCTATGCGACACATGGACACGTTTATAACGAAAAGAATTTGCCTCCGATTCAGAAAGGAGATATCCTTCTGAATGGACACACTCATGTGCCGAAATGCACGCAGCATGAGGAGTATGTTTATATGAATCCGGGTTCCGTTTCCATTCCGAAAGAGGAAAGCCATCATGGATATATGATTCTGGAGCAGGATGAATTTGTTTGGAAAGATCTGGATGGAACTGAAATAATGCGGTGGAAAAATGAACATGTAAAATGAACATGTAAAATTAAACTACAACTTCAATGACAGGGAACGAAACATCTGTTATAATAATACTTGTCCGAAAGAGGTGGCGGAAGACGAGGAGTTATTATCTGAAACCGACACTTCTGCATGACAAGAGGATTGGAGCATGAATATGATTTATGGAAATGTGATATGCTCACGGAACGTCAGATTTATACGAAGGAGGGTGATCGTCATGGATATTTAAGGAATTGACCTAATCAGACAGTTGTTATATCTTTCAAGGACAAAAATCTATTATTACTATCAATTTATTATCATGGATACATGTGCTTATCATGTATTTTGTTTTCAAAAGCGTTCTGGCTCTTTTTTAAGAGCTTCAAAATTTACCAGTTTTGAAACAATAATCAGTCGTAATTGTTCGATAATTACACAAATAATCACATCATTACCATATTGATTGCCGGTATGGCAGGCTCATTCCTCACATCTAAAGAAAAGGAAGGTAAAAAATTATGAAAAAAATGGTATCATTTGTAACTGCACTCGTTTTATGTGCAAGTTCTTCATTGCCGGTATTTGCCGCGACACCCAAATATTCTATCAGTATGCCAAAGATTCCGCAGATCCATGTTGAGTTATCCGACAGTGTGAAGGAAGCTGTCAATCAGGCTGTAAAGAAGCAGATTGAAAAGATGATTCTGGACAAACCGGAGTTGACTTCAACTACGTATCGCCATAAAGGGAAAATATATGGCACATATTCATTCCTCAAGATTGAATGGGGAGAAGTAGAAGGTGCGACTTCTTACAAAGTGGAGATTACCAAACCGGATGGAACCAAAAAGACTTATGAGACATCAAATGCTTATCTCAGTGTGAAAGAAGGAAGTGATGACTTTATCACAGAATGTCCGAAACAAAAGACGGAAAACGGTGTTGAGTGTGCGACGGTCAGAGTGCGCGCGTATGGTGAGGATGAGACTTACAGTGCGTGGTCTGAAGAAGAGCGCATCAGCTGTAATGCAATCCATTCGTAGTACTTAAGCCGTGTGCAAACGACGGTGATGATTATTGCGTTGTCCTCTGTAAAAATGTGAAAGAGAAAAAGGATTGCGGTGTACGGGTGGCATCGCAATCCTTTTATATAGCATTTTCTTATAGTATTTTCTGTATGTTGTTTTTGATCTTTTCTGTGAGTGCGGCATACTGGATCAGTTCATCTTCTGTAAAACCTGCATATTTGGCCTGCTCGAAATTACTCTGGGCAGCGGCGATCTCATTTTGAATCGGAGATGCAAGCGGAAGGAATGTGATCTTCAGCTCTTTTGTGGTGCGATTTTCTTCACATTTCAGCATGTTTTTTAAGGAAAGCCGTTGAAGTAAAAGTGAGAGACTGCGCACGGTGATTCCAGCAAAGTCTGCAATTTCCTTTCTGGTTCCGATATGCCTGAGCTGGCTGAGACATAAAAGCAGACGCACTTCGCCCAAAGTGAGATTGTTCTTCTGGGCAATCGGTTCCAGATAGTAATCCAGAAGCTTACGGTCACGATAGTCATCCATAAGAATGCCTTCTCCTGCAACAACTTCCTGACTGACGCTGTTGCGTTCTTCCCCAAGCTTTTTGGAGCCGGAGAAGAAAGAAGGTGGTACAGCTCCGTCGCCTGCCGCGTCCACCAGAAAGCGATAAACCTGCAGACGGTTCTTCTCATAATCTTCCTCATCGAGGACATGTTTGTAAAAATTATTATAGTATTCAAATACCATCAGTTTCATTTTAATGGTTTTGCTGATACTCATTCCCTGGCTTGCGAGGGAACCTTTTGTCTTCACATAGTAATAAACCGGAACCTGCAGTGCATAGAAAACTTCTGCATGCCTGATATACTCAAGATTAAACATAAAATCTTCACACCAGCTGATCTGAGGGTTCATTCGAAGATGGTATTTTTCAACGATGTCACGTCGATAGAGCTTGTTCCAGAGGACTCCGTAATAGAAATCAGCAGGATTCTGGAGCATATGTGCGGAAAATTCTTCCTGAGTCAGTACGCAGTCATCGTCGATATCTCCTTTCTGGGCAACTCGTTTTCCTACAACTCGGTAGAAATCAGAGATGACCATATCACAATGATAGCGCTCTGCTTCTTCGACAAACAGTCTGGTGGCGTTCGGAGTGATCCAGTCATCGCTGTCGAGAAACTGCAGGTAAGTGCCGCATGCAAGATCCAGCGCCATATTCCTGGTTTCGGAAACTCCGGTATTTTCTTTATGTATCAAACGGATTCTGGAATCTTCAGCAGCATAACGGTCACAGATCGTTCCTGAAGAATCGATACTGCCGTCATCGATGAGTAAAAGCTCAAAATCCCGGTATTCCTGGTTGATAATACTTTCAATACAGCGGGAAATCGTTGCCTCGGCGTTATAAACCGGTACAATAATACTTACGGTCGGGTTCATCAGTGCACACTCCTAACTATTTATAAACTAGTAACATTGTATCGCATTTATCCATAAAAATACAGTGGATTCTCAAAAATGTCTGGTGTAAAATAATGGCATGGTTGCAGGAAACGGGAAAATTCCTTATAATATAGAAGTGATTTTGGAAAATGGATTGGAAAAGGATTCATATATCATGGAAAACAGCAGAATAGTCTGGAAGAATCAGAAGAAGATGAGAACAGGATACACCACCGGAAGCTGTGCCGCCGCTGCTGCGAAGGCCGCTGCTGTCATGCTGTTAACCGGTGAGAAAATACAGAATGTCAGGCTTATGACACCGGCCGGCATTTTGCTCTATCTGGAAATTGAGCACATTGAGAGACAGAATGATTTCGTCAGCTGTGCGGTGAAAAAGGACAGCGGGGATGATCCGGATGTGACGAACGGAGTCTATGTATTTGCTAAAGTTGCAAAGAATGAGTCCGGCCGGATCACGCTTGACGGAGGGGAAGGTGTGGGCCGCGTGACGCGCAAAGGCCTGGAGCAGGCGGTCGGAGAGGCGGCAATCAATAAGATCCCCAGACAGATGATATTAAATGCCGTTGAAGAGCAGATGAAACTGGCCGGATATGACGGAGGCCTGGAAGTGGTTATTTCCATTCCGGAGGGAAAGAGGCTTGCTGCGCAGACGTTTAATCCGCGGCTTGGCATTGAAGGTGGCATTTCTGTACTTGGAACGACCGGAATCGTGGAGCCTATGAGTGAACGGGCACTGACCGATACCATTTTCATGGAAATGAAGATGCTGAAAGAAAACGGGGCATCTTACTGTTATCTGGTTCCGGGAAATTATGGAACGGATTTTTTGAGAGAAAGTCTTGGTTATGACGGGAATCTGGCTGTGAAATGCAGCAACTATATAGGAGAAGCACTGGATGATGCGGTTTGTCTGGAAATGGAGGGTATTCTTCTGGTTGGGCATATCGGCAAGCTGGTGAAACTGGCCGCCGGTGTCATGAACACACATTCCAGACAGGCGGACTGCCGGATGGAAGTGCTGGCGGCTCATGCGGCAGTTGCAGGGGCCAAAAGGGAGGATGTGGTCAGCATCATGGAGTGCATTACGACAACGGAGGCACTGGATATTCTGAAAAGTGCCGGGATTCTGGAAACGACGATGCGTGGCATCATGGAGAAGATCGAGGAACATATGAGGCATAGAGTGGGGGATCGTGTGGAAACAGCAGCGGTCATGTTTGAGACATCTTACGGGATTCTCGGGAAGACGCCCCTTGCCGATGAGATAGCGGCTAGTATACAAAAAAGGTTATAGAGCAGGGAGAAAAAAGTCATGAAAGGTAGATTTTATGTGGTAGGAACGGGACCGGGGGATCCGGAACTTCTGACGATAAAGGCAGTCAGGATTCTGAGGGAGAGTGACATCATTGCGATTCCTGTTTCGGGTACGGACTTTTCGGGGACCTATTATGAAGAAGAGAAGGAAACAGCTGTGAGGGAAGAACTGCTGGAACGCTGCGCGGCATGGAAAATCGTGCGGCAGGCGGTACCGGAACTGGAAAAGAAAGCAAAGCTGTATTTGTCCATGCCGATGATGAAGCAGAAGGATATTCTTCGGAACATTCATGATGAGGATGCAAAAGCAGCGGCAGGGTGGCTGGAGAAAGGAAAAACGATTGCATTTATTACACTCGGGGATCCATCTGTGTACTCGACGGGGATGTATCTTCATCACAGGATCAAAGAATGGGGATTTGATACCGTTATGGTTCCGGGAGTGCCGTCTTTCTGTGCTGCTGCTGCCCGGATTGATATGGAAATCGCGAAAAACCGGGAGGAAATCCATATCATCCCGGCATCTTACGGAGTGAAGGAGAGCTTGTCGCTTCCCGGGACAAAGATTCTCATGAAAGCGGGTAAGAAGCTCCCGGATGTCAAAGAAGAAGTTAGATCCCGGGGCATGGAAATCTGTATGGTGGAGAATTGTGGAATGGAGCAGGAGAGAATCTACAGATCAGCGGAGGAGATTCCGGATGAGGCGAGTTATTATTCTCTGCTGATCGTGAAGGAGGAAGAATGATGATTCAGTTTGTAGGAGCAGGACCGGGAGCAGAAGATCTGATCACGGTTCGGGGGCAGAAGCTGCTCATGGAGGCGGACATTGTGGTTTACGCAGGATCTCTTGTGAATCCGAAACTGCTGGATATGTGTAAGGAAACATGTGAAATATTCAACAGTGCATATATGACACTGGAGGAAGTGTTGGAGGTATTGATCCACGGGGAGAGAGAAGGAAAGCATGTTGTGAGATTGCACACGGGGGATCCTTGTCTGTATGGGGCAATCAAGGAGCAGATGGATGCGCTTGATGCCGAAGGGATTTCCTATGAAGTATGCCCGGGGGTCAGTTCCTTTTGCGGGGCAGCATCGGCACTAAAAGCGGAATATACACTTCCCGGAATTTCCCAGTCGGTGGTGATTACCAGAATGGCGGGACGTACGCCGGTGCCGGACAGCGAATCCATCCGCAGTTTTGCAGTGCATCAGGCGACGATGGTGATCTTCTTAAGTACCGGTATGCTGGGTGAACTTTCAAAAGAGCTGATTGCAGGAGGATATCCGGAAGATACACCGGCGGCTATCGTGTACAAGGCAACCTGGCCGGAGGAAGAGGTGCATCACTGCGAGGTGAGGACTTTGAAAGAAACTGCAGAAAAATATGGGATCCGTAAAACAGCGCTGATTGTTGTAGGGTCCATCTTAAATGGAGATTACAGGCGTTCGGAGCTCTATAATCCGGCGTTTACGACTGAATTCAGACAAGGAAAGGCAGAATAAGGAGCAGGTATGGGAAAAGTATATGTAGTGGGAATCGGCCCGGGTGCGAAGGACCAGATGACGGTACGAGCGGCAAAGGTTTTAAGCGAATGTCAGGTAATCGTGGGTTATACGGTGTATATTGATCTGATCAAGGAAGAATATCCGGACAAGATCTGTTTGTCTACTCCGATGAGGCAGGAGGTGCAGCGTTGCCGGATGGCGCTTGAGGAGGCCGGGAAAGAACAGAATGTAGCAGTGGTCTGCAGTGGAGATGCAGGGATATATGGAATGGCAGGGCTGGTGTATGAGCTTGCAGCGGATTATTCGGGTGTGGAGATTGAAGTAGTTCCAGGTATCACAGCCGCTTCCGGAGGAGCCGCAATACTTGGAGCGCCGCTGATGCATGATTTTGCAGTCATCAGTCTCAGTGATCTGATGACGCCCTGGGAAAAAATAGAAAAGCGTCTCCGGATGGCTGCAATGGCAGATTTCGTAATCTGCATTTACAATCCTTCCAGCAGGAAAAGAGTGGATTATCTGAAGAAAGCCTGCCTCTGTATGATGGAATATAAAAAGGAAGATACGGTGTGCGGCATTGTAAAAAATATCGGTCGGGAAGGCGAATGTATGAAGATACTGAGTCTTAAGGAACTATCTGAGACGGATGTGGATATGTTTACGACTGTATTTGTAGGAAATGAAGAGACCAGAATAATCGGAGATAAAATGGTGACGCCAAGGGGATACAAGAATGTGTAGAAATTGCAGGGTTTTCTGTGTCGGAGTCGGAGTGGGAGATCAAAAGCTTCTGACGCTGGAAGCAGAGGAATGTATTGAAGAAAGTGATCTGATCATCGGAGCAGCCAGGATGGTAGAATTATTTGCGGATGGGAAACGGCCGCAGTTTATAGAATACCGGCCGGAGAGGATCCGGGATTATCTGGTGGAACATATAGAATATGAAAAATGTGCGGTCCTTTTTTCCGGGGACACCGGATTTTACAGCGGGGCAAAAGCACTGGTAAAGGTCTTGGAGGAAAGTGGGATTGCGGTGCAGATTCTGCCGGGGATTTCTTCAATCGTGTATTTGGCGGCACGCCTTCACACAAGCTGGGAAGATGCTGCGATCTGCAGCATTCACGGAAGAAAGCAGAATTTTATCCAGGCAGTCAGAGAGAACCGAAAGACGTTTCTGATTCTTGGTAAAGATTCCGGCGCGATGATCTGTGAAAAACTGGAATACTACGGACTGCAGAATTTGAAGCTCTATATTGGAAATCGCCTTTCTTATGCGGAGGAAGAGATTCTTACCGTTCAGGCATCGGACGCGAAACCGGAGAATTTCGCGGAGCTTTCTGTTGTGATGATCGAAAACCCGGAGCCATCACGGAGAGCCTGTGTGCATTTGCCGGATGAAGCATTTATCCGTGGAAAAGTGCCGATGACGAAGGAGGAAATCCGAACGTTAAGTCTTGCCAGTCTTATGCTCACCCGGGATGCGGTCCTCTATGATGTCGGCGCCGGAACCGGATCTGTATCGGTCGAAGCGGCACTTCAGGCGCCGGGGATCCGCGTTTATGCTGTGGAAAAAAAGGCGGAGGGCATTGAACTGATTCTGGCAAATAAGAAAAAGTTTATGACGGACAATCTGGAGGTTATTCATGGTGTGGCACCGCAGGTGCTGGAAGGCCTGGAAATACCCACCCATGTATTTATCGGAGGAAGCTCCGGAAATCTGAAAGAAATCCTGCGATGCGTCCGCAGGAAGAATCCGGACGCAAGGATCGTGATCAATGCAATCTCGTTGGAAACACTGAAAGAAGTGATGGAAGCTGCAGAAGAAGGACTTCTTCAGGAACCTGAGATCCGTCAGATCACGGCATCAAGAGCGCATAAGCTTGGAGATTATCACATGATGATGGGAATGAATCCTGTTTATATTGTATCAGATGGGAGAATAGATGGATAAATGAAAATACCTGGAATTATGATTGCGGCTACGGCGAGCGGAAGCGGGAAGACGGCAGTCACCTGTGCCCTGATGGAAGCTCTTGTGAAAAAAGGAATAGGTGTGGCAGCATGCAAATGTGGTCCGGATTATATTGATCCCATGTTTCACCGGAACGTGCTGGGAATCGATTCGGAAAATCTGGATCTGTTTTTCTGCGAAAAAGAGCAGCTGCGCTCTTGTTTTACACGACATGCGTCAAATGCCGATGCAGCCGTCATTGAAGGCGTTATGGGATATTATGACGGGATGGGCCTTGGCACAGAGGAGGCGAGCTCCTATGATGTGGCACGAACGCTTGGCGTTCCGGTGATCCTGGTGCTTCCGTGCCGCGGAATGGCTCTGTCGATTCTGGCTGTGCTAAAGGGAATGCTGGAATTCCGGAACGACAGCCATATCAGCGGAATCATTCTAAACCGTATTTCACCGTCACTGTATCCGAAAATGAAAGAGATGATCGTGCACGGGCTGCGGGAGATGGGGCATGATGTGAAAGTGCTGGGATATGTGCCGGAACATCCTGCGTTTCAGCTGGAGAGCCGTCATCTGGGACTCATCCTTCCGGAGGAAATTGCTGATCTTAAGAAACAGATTGAAGAGGCGGCAGAGATCCTTGAGAAAAGTGTGGATCTGGATGCGGTGCTCGCACTGATGGATTCGGATGTAGAAAGAAAGAATTCAGCAGAAAGCGAAGTGGTACCGGGAAACCGGGATGCAAAGGAGCCTGTTACAATTGCTGTTGCGTGGGATGCTGCGTTTTGCTTTTATTATAAAGAAAATCTGGAAATTCTGAAAACGCTTGGATGTAGGCTGGTCTGGTTCAGTCCTCTGGAGGATAGCAAGATACCTGAAGAGGCAGATGGGATACTGCTTGGCGGAGGATATCCGGAAATCTATGCCAGACAGCTTTCTGCCAATGCATCCATGAGACAGGATCTGAAAGAAAAGCTGAATCAGGGAATGCCGTGTATCGCAGAATGCGGAGGGTTTCTGTATCTTCTGGAACAGCTTCAGGGAACGGACAAAAGCTTTTATCCGATGGTAGGATTGCTCGAAGGAAGTGCAGAAAAGAAAGAGCGGCTGATCCGTTTCGGGTACATGAATGTAAGAGCAGAAGCAGACGGATGTTATCTGCGGAAGGGAGAGTGTATCCGGGGACATGAATTCCATTATTGGGAAGCCCAAAAAATAGGAGAAGACTGTCTGGCTGAGAAGCCGGACGGAAGACGGAGCTGGAGAGAAATCCATATGAAGAACAGGATTTTTGCGGGATTTCCGCATCTTTACTGGGGCTCAAACCCGGAATTTGCCGTAAGATTTGTGAAAGAATGCCAAAGGAGACGAAAAGAATGCAGGAGAAAATAAAAACAGAACAGGAACAGCTGGAAGAGATAAAAATGCAGATTCGGCCTCTGGATGAAAAGAGCATGGATCTTGCAAAGAAGAGGTGGATGAGCGTTGCAAAGCCACTGTTCAGTCTGGGGAAGCTGGAGAAAGCAGTGATTCAGATTGCGGGGATCCTGGGAACAGATTACTATGAATTGAAAAAGAAGGGCCTTATTATCATGTGTGCCGATAATGGAGTGGTAGAAGAGGGAGTCACACAGACCGGGCAGGATGTGACGGCGGCTGTGGCGGATAATTTCACCAAAGGGCAGGCGAGTACCTGTATTATGGCTCAGGTAGCAAATGTTGATGTCTTCCCGGTTGATATCGGAATGGTATGTGATGTTGCTTCTGTCACAAAACCGGCTGATAAGGTGGCGTACGGCACAGCCAATCTGGCCAAAGGACCGGCAATGACCCGGGAACAGGTGCTGCAGGCAACTATGGTCGGCATCCGTCAGGTGAAAGAAAAGAAAGAGGCCGGTTATGCCATCCTGGCGACCGGAGAAATGGGAATCGGAAATACGACTACCAGCAGTGCGGTGGCAGCGGTGCTTTTAAATGAAGAAGCAGAGACTGTAACAGGAAAAGGAGCCGGACTTAGTAGTGATGGACTGAAGAGGAAGATCCGGGTCATCCGGGAAGCAATTGAAAAACAGAAACCGGAACAACAGGATGTGATCGATGCCCTTTCTAAAGTGGGCGGCCTGGATATAGCGGGCCTTATGGGGGTATTCCTGGGAGGAGCCATGTATCGGATTCCAGTCGTGATCGACGGGTTTATCTCTGCTGTGGCGGCACTTTGCGCGGTACGTCTTGTGCCGGAGGCGGCCGGATATATTCTGCCTTCTCATGTGTCAAAGGAACCTGCCGGGCAGCTTGTACTGGATGCGCTCGGCATGTCTCCACTTTTGACCTGTGACATGTGTCTCGGTGAAGGAAGCGGAGCGGTGGCGGTGATGCCGCTCCTTGAAATGGGCCTTCAGGTGTATCGGAAAATGGGAACATTTTCGGAAATGGATATTGAGCAGTATCAGGTATTATCATAACAGTGTGGAGTGAGTACGATGAATTGGATACAATCTTTGATCATTGCATGTTCCATGTATTCCAGGATCCCGATGCCGGTGATCGAATGGAATGAAAAAAATATGAAGTATGCGATGTGTTTTTTCCCGCTGATAGGCGTGGTGACAGGGGGTATACAGTATCTTGCCGGAAGCGTGATGTACCATCTTTCTGTAGGGAGAATTTTGCTCGCGGCGGTGATGACGTTACTCCCTGTCGTGGTAAGCGGCGGAATTCACCTGGATGGATTTATGGATACGATGGACGCGCTTGGTTCCTGCGGGGACCGGCAAAAGAAGCTGGAAATTCTGAAGGATTCTCACAGCGGAGCATTCGCTGTCATGGGAATGGGATGTTATCTGGTGTGGAGTCTGGGAATCTGGTCGGAACTTACGGAAGAAATGCTGGCACCGGCTGCGTGTATCTATGTCATTTCCAGAGCCCTCAGCGGATATTCGGTGGTCACTTTTCCTGCGGCGAAAGACAGCGGGCTTGCGCGGACCTTTCAGGATCGCGCACAGAAAAGAACGGTGCAGATTACGTCTGTCCTGTGGCTGCTTGCGGGAGCTGCGCTGATGTTGTGGACGGATGCACGTGCTTCGATAGGAGCGGCCATCGGCGTTTTCTGTTCTTGGGTCTATTATCGCAGGATCTGCAGAAAACAATTTGGAGGAGTGACAGGGGATCTGGCAGGATTTTTCCTTCAGGTCAGTGAACTTGCCATGCTGACAGGAATGGTGGTGATGCAGGCATGGAAGTGATATTGATCCGTCATTTTAAGACAAAAGGGAATCTGGAAAAAAGATATATCGGAAGAACGGATGAGCCGCTTGACCGGATGGCGATACCACAGCGTATGCAGGAACTGAAGACCGAGCGGGTAATTGTAAGCCCGATGAAACGTTGCAGGCAGACCGCGGAGATCCTCTTCCCCGGGCAGACACAGACTGTCTGTGATAGCCTTAGGGAATGTGATTTTGGAGAGTTTGAAGGTAAGAATTATTTAGAATTGTCAGCGAATCCGCTTTATCAGGGATGGATTGATTCCGGCGGTACGATGCCATTTCCGGGAGGGGAAAGTCATGATGGATTCCGGAAACGGTGTGTGCAGGGATTTGAGCATATGATGGATCAGCTTGAGAAGGATGCCTGTAAAAATGCCGCTTTTGTTGTTCACGGAGGAACAATCATGTCAATTCTGGAAACGTTTGATCCGGAACACAGAGAATTTTATCACTGGCAGGCGGCAAACGGAGAAGGATTTCGAATTAAGATTCCGGACGAAGCATGGAAGTCCGGCAGAAAATATTTTGCGGAGATTGAGAAACTATGAGAATACTTTGTGTCTGTGTGGCAGGTTTTGTGCTGGATGCCATTTTGGGGGATCCGGTGTGGCTGTATCATCCGGTGCGGCTGATTGGGAAATGGATTGAAATCATGGAAAAGGTGCTTCGGGCGATATGCGGAGAAACAGACCGGGCGCTGCACGTGGCGGGGATCGTTCTCTGGTTTGCAGTCGTTATCGTTTCGACAGGGATTCCTGTAATTCTTTTATACTTTATAAATTCTGTAAATCCGTGGCTGGCATTTGTCGTGGAAATGTTCTGGTGCTATCAGATTCTTGCGGGGAAATCACTGAAAACGGAAAGTCGGAAGGTGTATGATCGTTTGAAGGAACATGATCTTCCTGGAGCGAGATATGCGGTCTCCATGATCGTCGGAAGGGACACGAAAAATCTGAGTGAGCAGGGTGTGACAAAGGCAGCTGTAGAAACGGTGGCTGAAAATACATCTGACGGGGTGATCGCGCCACTATTTTACCTGATGATAGGCGGGGCGCCCCTCGGATTTTTCTATAAAGCTGTGAATACGATGGATTCTATGGTAGGATATAAGAATGACAAGTATCTGTATTTCGGAAGGTTTGCTGCGAAAATGGATGATCTGTCCAATTATATTCCGGCAAGGCTTTCCGCATTTTTTATGATACTGAGTGCGTTTTGCCTTGGAATGGATGGCAAAGGAGCCCTTCGGATCTATTTGCGTGACCGGAGAAAACATGCCAGTCCCAATTCGGCACAGACAGAAGCAGTCTGCGCAGGGGCGCTGGGAGTACAGCTGGCGGGAGATGCATATTATTTTGGAAAATTATATCATAAGGAAACGATCGGTGATCCGGTCAGAGAAATAGAGGCGGAGGATATTGTCCGGGCTGGCCGTCTGATGGACGGAACAGCGGTGTTAACGCTGATCGTACTGGGCCTTCTCCGGATTGTGGTTTTTTAGAAATAACAGAAGAAGTGTACAAATCAACAGAAAGGGGAAGAACATTGGAATATATACATGGCGGAGATATTTACACATACACGGGAATGACAGACTTTTCCGTTAATGTAGGACCGTTTGGACCAAGTATGGCAGTGATGGAAGCGGCGAGAAAGGCAGTCGCTGAGATTGGTAATTATCCGGACAGCCGGTGCGGGAAGCTGAGAGAGGCGTTGGAAAAAGACACCGGAATACCGGGAAAACAGTTCGTCTTTGGAAACGGCGCTGCAGAGTTGATTTACGATGTGGTTCGTGCGGTGCGTCCGAAGAAGGCAGTCATCAGTGTTCCGACGTTTGCAGAGTATGAGCAGGCCCTTCAGACAGAGGAATGTGAAATTCTGTATCATGAAAAGAAAGAGGAGGAAGGATTTGCGCTGGGTGAGGATTTCCTGGAGTTTTTGCGGGATGATGTGGATATAGTGTTCCTTTGTTCACCGGATAATCCGTCCGGAAGAAGCGTGCCGAAAGGACTGCTTCGAAAAATACTGAGAATATGTGAAGAAAAACAGATCTTTATGGTGTTGGATGAATGTTTTCTGGATTTTATGGAGAATGCATCCGAAATGACAATGATAAAAGAAGCGGCAAAGAGCAGTTATCTCATGGTGATCCGGGCATTTACCAAAATGCATGCCATGCCCGGACTCCGCTCGGGGTATGCAGTGAGTAGAAATGAAAGCATTCTGGAGAAAATGGAACGATGTCGGCAGCCCTGGAATGTATCAATCCCTGCTCAGGCGGCATCACTTGCGGCACTTAAGGAAAAGAAAAGAGTGCAGACGACCAGGGAATTTATTACCAGGGAAAGAAAATGGATGGAAGAAGGGCTGGCGGAGATTGGAGTTACCTTCTTCCCATCGGAAGTAAACTACATTTTGCTGAAAAGTGATCTGGATCTGTTTGAGAAGATGAAGGAATATCGGATCCTGATCCGGGACTGCAGCAATTACCGGGGACTAGAGAAAGGATTTTACAGGATTGCGATCCGGCAGCGCGGGGATAATCACAGATTGCTGGAAGCATTGTATGATATATATTCGAAGAGTGTGAAGGTAGAAGAAACGGAGGAGACAGATGGCGAAATCGATCATGATCCAGGGAACGATGTCTAATGTGGGCAAGAGTATTCTTGTCGGAGGGCTATGCCGCATTCTGAGGCAGGACGGCCTTCGCGTAGCACCGTTTAAATCCCAGAATATGGCACTCAATTCCTTTATCACCACGGAAGGTCTGGAGATGGGGCGCGCTCAGGTGATGCAGGCTGAGGCGGCAGGTATTCAGCCGTCTGTTGATATGAATCCAATCCTGCTGAAACCGACCACGGATACGGGATCGCAGGTAATCGTGCGGGGTGAAGTGACGCGAACGATGTCTGCATCGGAATATTTTCGAAAAAAGAAAGAATATATACCGATGATTCTGGAAGCGTATCATCGGTTGGAAGAACAGTATGATGTTATTGTGATCGAAGGTGCCGGGAGTCCGGCCGAGATCAATCTGAAACAAAATGATATTGTCAATATGGGACTGGCGGATATGGTGGATGCGCCGGTCCTTCTGGCGGGCGATATAGATCGTGGCGGAGTGTTTGCACAGATCGTGGGGACGATTGAACTTCTGGAAGAACATGAGAGGATGCGGGTCAAAGGAACGATCATCAACAAATTCCGGGGGGACAAAGGAATTCTGAAACCGGGACTTACGATGTTGGAGGAAAGAACCGGGATACCGGTCTGTGGGGTGGTACCGTATCTGCACCTTGACATTGATGAAGAGGACAGTCTGACGGAGCGGTTTGAAAGAAAAGGTGGTTCCGGCCTGGCAGACATTGTTGTCATACGGCTTCCGAGAATCTCGAATTTTACAGATTTTGCACCGCTGGAACACAGGAAAGAACTTTCTGTCCGATATGTCTCATCTGCAGGGGATTTTGGTAATCCGGATGCGGTTCTGATCCCGGGGAGCAAGAATACGATGGAAGATCTGTTGTGGATGCGCCAGAATGGTCTGGAAGGGAAAATACTCCGGCATGCGTCTTCCGGAAAATTAGTTTTCGGGATCTGTGGCGGATATCAGATGCTGGGAGAGGAGATTCTTGATCCTGAACAGGTGGAAAAAGGCGGCAGCATTCAGGGAATGGGACTGCTTCCGATTTGCACTGTTTTTCAGGGGGAAAAGACAAGGAGCAGAATTCATGGATGTTTCGGTGATACACAAGGAATCCTGAGCGGACTTTCCGGATCACATCTGGAAGGATATGAGATCCATATGGGCAGGACAACTCTGAGAAAAGGAAACCCGCTCCTTAAGATTCAGGAAGAACTGCATGAAGAGACGGGAAAAGTGGATGGCACCTGGCAGGGAAATGTGTATGGTTGTTATATCCATGGAATCTTTGATTCGGCTGAAGTGTCGGACGGATTGGTAAGGGCTGTCTTAAAAGCAAAGGGAGTGGATACGGATCAAGTCATGACGATGGATTACAACCGATATAAGGAAAATCAATATGACCTTCTCGCAGATGCCCTGCGGGAGAATCTGGATATGAATTATATTTATGAAGTAATTGAGAAAGGGATGAAGATGCCATGCAGTCTGTGATTCGAATCGGAAGCAGAAAAAGTAAGCTTGCGGTGATACAGGCCGAAATTGTAAAAAAACGGATTTTGCAGTTTCATCCGGAACTGGAAATTGAAATTGTAACGATGAAAACAACCGGAGATAAGATCCTGCATCAGAGCCTTGAGAAGATCGGGGGAAAGGGGCTGTTTGTGAAAGAACTGGATCATGCACTCATGGAGGGCAGGATCGATCTGGCAGTGCACAGTCTGAAAGATATGCCTTCGGAAATATCGAAGGAGTTACCGGTCTTTGCATTTCCGAAAAGAGGAGATCCGCGGGATGTGCTGGTCTATTCAGAGCAGGCCGTGCAAACGGGAAGGCTACAGATCATTGGGACCGGCAGCAGGAGAAGGCAGATCCAGATGGCAGAACGGTTTGGGGACTGCAGATTTGAAGGAATACGGGGAAACATCCGGACCCGCTTGGAGAAGCTGGAGACGGAGTCATACGATGCTCTTGTACTGGCGGCAGCAGGACTTCAACGGCTGGGGTTGGAGTCGCGGATCGGAAGATATTTCGATGTGGAGGAAATGATCCCGGCAGCGGGTCAGGGGATTTTGGCAGTGCAGGGAAGAAAAGGAGAAAACTGGATCTGGGAAGAGATTCTGGATCACAGAGAGACGCGAGCAGCAGCGCTTGCTGAACGGCAGTTTATTGCGGAACTGGGAGGAGGGTGTACATCACCGGTTGCGGCACACGCGAGGACGAAAGGGGAAGAACTCTGTCTGTCGGGACTTTATTATCGTGAGTCGGATGGTCGGTTTTTTAAGGAAAAGATCGCGGGGACTTGTCAAAAAGCGCAGGAAGCAGGCGCCCTGCTTGCAAAAGAGATGAGACGGAAATATGGTGATTGATAAAAAAATCAGGGAGACGGACATGGAGCAGCAAGGAAAGGTATGGCTTGCGGGAGCAGGACCCGGTGATGTCGGCCTATTAACAATAAAAACAAGAAAAATCATGGAGGAGGCAGATACAATCGTATATGATGCACTGGTCAGTACAGAAATCCTCAGCTTGATTCCGGATGAAAAAGAAATGATTGATGTAGGAAAACGCCAGGGAAATCATCCTGTCCCGCAAAAAGAGATCAATCAGATTTTGCTGGAAAAGGCAATGGAAGGAAAAAAGGTACTCCGTCTTAAAGGCGGGGATCCATTTGTGTTTGGAAGAGGAGGAGAGGAGGCAGAAGTGCTTGCGGAACACGGAATACTATTTGAAGTGGTTCCGGGAGTTACATCTGCAGCAGCTGTTCCGGCCTATGCAGGAATTCCGGTGACACATCGCGATTACACGTCTTCTTTTCATGTAATTACAGGACATCCGAGAAAAGACGGAAGCAGCCGGATCGATTATCCGGCGTTGGTTTCATTAAAGGGGACATTGGTTTTCCTCATGGGGATCACTTCGCTTGGAAAGATCTGTCGTGGACTTATGGATGCAGGTATGGATCCAGATACCATGGCAGCTGTCATAGCGAAAGGAACAACGGCTGGACAAAAAAATGTGGTTTCCACGTTGGAACATTTGGAAGACGAAGTCCTGCTTTCCGGAATCGGGACACCTGCATTGGTCGTAGTCGGGTCGGTCTGTTCACTGGCAGGACGGTTTGCTTGGAGGGCAGCTCTGCCTCTTAACGGGAAACAGATTGTAGTGACCAGACCCAGGGAAAATCCGGGACATCTGGCTGGGTGGCTGAGAACATTAGGAGCACAGGTCATTGAAATGCCTACTATACGTACCAAGGTGATCTCGCCGAATGAGAGACTATGTGAAGTGATGAAAAAATTCGGAACATGTGCCGATCAGGAATGGCTGATATTTACCAGTGCGATCGGTGTGCGGGTATTCTTTCAGGAACTGAAACATCTTAAAATCGATCTGCGGCAGCTGCTTGGGGGACCGGCGGATATAAAAATTGCCGCAATCGGTGCTGCAACAGAAAGGGAGCTTGCAGGAACAGGCATTTTTGCGGATGTGGTTCCGGAGATTTTTAACGCGGAGAGTCTGGGAACTTGTATTGCAGAAAAGGCAGCTCCGGGAAGTCATATCGTCATTGTGCGGGCGGAGCAGGGATCTCCCGAATTGTTGCCTCCACTTGCGAGAAAGAGACTTGCTGTTGAAGATATTCCGCTCTATACTACGGTGTATACAGGAAATGATGCTGTGACCGGAAGAGTGAAGCATCTGCTTGAAAATGGAGAAATTGATATCGTAACATTTACCAGCGCTTCTACGGTAAGAGGGTTCATGGCTTCTTTCGAGGAGAGTGGATTTGAAAACATGTGCGCAGTTTGTATCGGGGAGCAGACAAAAAGAGAAGCCGAGCGTTGCATGAAGACATCGGACGAGAGAAATGCACTACAGATTCTGACGGCAGAAGAAGCCTCAGAAGAAGGAATCCTTCAGACAATTTGTGATCATTTCCTGCAGAATACGAAAAGAGAATGAATATGGGGAACTATATTATAAAAAGAATTTTAACAGGCATTTTTTCTTTGTTTGTTCTGATCACGGTTACATTTTTCCTGACGAGAAGTATGCCCGGAAGCCCATTTCAGAGCAGCAACATTTCACCCAATATGGTAGAAACGATGGAAAAGGAATATGGACTGGATGAACCGGCAGCAGTTCAGTATAAGAATTACCTGACAGGCTTGTTAAGGGGAGAAATGGGGATTTCTTATAAAAAGCAGGGTGTACGGGTTTCTGATGTAATCGCAAGGGCCTGGCCGTATACGGTGAAAGTCGGAGGACTGGCAATCCTGACGGCGCTTGTTCTGGGAACGGCGCTGGGAATCTGTCAGGCGTGCAGTAGAAAGACTCTGGTAAGAGAAGGAATTTTTATCGGAACTGTACTTGGAGGTGCGATTCCGAATTTTGCGGCGGCAGTCTTGCTTTTGCTGATATTTGGAGTAAAGCTTGGGTGGTTTCCGGTTTCCGGTCTTTTATCCCGGGCGCATTATGTGCTCCCGGTCTTATCTCTTGCTTTATATCCGACTACGGTTGTGGCTAGAATGATGAACCAGTCCATACGGGAGGAGTCTGCAAAAGAATATGTGGTCATGGCAAAAGCGAGGGGAATCAGCCAGAAGAAAATTTTGTATTGTCATATTCTGAGGCATGCGTGGACTTCGATCCTGGGGTATCTGGGCCCTGCGGCCGCTTATCTCATTACCGGAAGTTTTGTGACGGAAACGGTATTTAATATCCCGGGACTTGGAAGAGAATTTGTGAATGCGGTATCCGGAAGAGATTATACGATGATCATGGGACTCACAATCTTTATGGGAATGGTCGTTATTATCGTTAATCTGGCAATGGACATCCTGCGTATGATACTGGAACCGTCGGTAAGGAGGAGCAAATGAAGACTTTCTGGAAAAGTAAATACAGCCGTCTGGGAATCTGTATACTGCTGGTATTGACTTTTTTTACGGTTTTGGTTCCGTTTCTTCCGTTTTATGATCCGGTTACGCAGAATGTAGATCTGAGAAATGCAGGTAGTTCTTTGATGCATTTGTTTGGCACCGATAAATTTGGCCGTGATATTTTCAGCAGAGTGTGGTATGGGGCCGGAATCAGTATGAAGGTGGGCATTCTTGCCAGTCTGATCTCATCGATAGTGGGACTTCTGTATGGCGGGATTGCCGGATATGCCGGAAAGAAAACGGATATGATCATGATGCAGGCAGCAGATATTGTGGATTCGATTCCATCGCTTTTGTATGTCATCCTGTTCATGCTGCTTTTCGGAGCCAGTGTAAAAACGGTGATTTTGGGAATCTGTATCTCCGGGTGGACACGGATGGCGCGCGTAGTTCGTGGCGAGATTCTGCGATTAAAAGAGATGGATTACATTCTTGCGGCCCGTCTCGAGGGATCCGGGGCAATGCGGATTCTGATCAAACAGATGCTTCCGAATCTGAAGGAAAAAGTGATTTTGAACGCAGTACTGCTTGTCCCGGAAGCTATTTTCACAGAGGCTTTTTTGAGCTTTCTGGGTGTTGGAATTGCTGCACCGGCTGCAAGTCTTGGCACTCTGATCCAGGAGGCAAGAAGCCAGATGCAGATTTATCCTACACAAATGATGTGGCCGGTACTGGTGCTGGTCTTATTGATCTTTTCGCTGAATCTGATCGTCAGGGAGAATTAGGTTATGAGTTTACTTAAAATAGATGATTTAAGTGTAAAATTTCATAAACGGCAGGAAGGAGACGGTGTAGTAAACCATTTCTCATTTGAGCTGAGAGAGGGAGAAATCACTGGACTGGTGGGGGAATCCGGTTGTGGAAAGACCACGGCAATGCGAGCGGTCTTGGGACTGCTTTCTTCAGAGACAGAGGTTTCTTTTGGGTATATGGAAGCCGAAGGAGAAGAAATCCTGCGAGGATACCACGAAATGGGCGGGGATTGTCCGGAAAAGATGAAGAAATTGAGAGGACATGTAATTTCTATGGTGTTCCAGGAACCGTCGGCGTATCTGGATCCTGCAATGACGGTGGGAAAACAGCTGACAGAGACGATAAGAGAGCATGTTCGATGTAGAAGGAAAGATGCGGAACAAGAAGCCGGTAAGCTTCTCAAAATGGTGGAGATCACGCGGGAGAAAGAGGTAATGAAGCAGTATCCGTTCGAACTGTCGGGAGGAATGTGCCAAAGGGTTTCAATCGCACTTGCGCTTGCCTGTCATCCGTCTGTTTTAATTGCGGATGAGCCGGTGACTGCGTTAGATGAAGCCATCCAGGAAGATATTCTGATCCTTCTTCGGCGGATCGCAAAAGAAAATGACATGGCAGTCATGCTGATCAGTCATGATCTGAGTGCGGTCGCTTCTATCTGCGACAGAGTTCTGGTTATGAAGGAAGGAAGTCTGATAGAAGAAGGTTCTGTGGAAGAGATTTTCCAAACACCCAGACACGAATATACAAGAGAATTGCTGCGATGTATGAAAAATCTGGGTCAGAGGGAACTTCGGGAGGTCCAAAGAAATGCAGAAGAGATTCTGAAGCTTGAGCATGTGAGTAAATCTTACAAAGTGACAGAAGCGGTCAAGGATGTGAGTCTGACGATTTTTCGAGGAGAATGCTATGGCATAATCGGGGAGAGCGGATGTGGTAAAACGACGCTTGCACGGATGATAACCGGAATGTTGAGACCGGATGCGGGAGAAATTCGGTATATGGGAAAGCCTATTGTGCCTTTAAGAAAATGGAAAAAGAACCGGCATCAGGAAGGAATACGTATGATTTTCCAGAATCCTCTTACGGCTTTGAATCCGGCATTAACAATCGAACAAATGTTGACGGAGACGATTTTTGCCGGTGGGAAAACAGACAAAATAGAAATGAGAGAGCGCTATGTAACAGCATTGGAAAGAGTGGGAATGGGAGAAGAGGTATTGACGAAATATCCGGATGAATTTTCGGGAGGACAGAGACAGAGACTTGCTCTTGCCCGTGCACTCTTAAGAAATCCCAGCTTCCTGGTCTGCGATGAGCCGGTATCGGCACTGGATTTTCCGGTGCAGGAACAGATACTGAGGCTATTAAAGGAAATACAGAAAAAAGAGAAAGTGACAATTTTATTTATTTCTCATGATTTACATGCAGTGCACTTTTTATGCCAGAGAACGTGTGTGATGTATCTGGGAACGATGGTTGAAGAGGGCTACACAGATGAGGTTTATAGGAAGCCTCTTCATCCCTATACCAGAGCACTTCTGAATGCAGGACACAGAACAGAACCAGAAAGTGTAAGGCAGAACTCAGAATCTGAAAATATGAATCTGGAGAATACAAATATGAGAGAGGAAGAGTCACATGGTTGTCCTTATGCCGGAAAATGTCCGGATGTCAGAGCGTATTGTTATCGAAAACGTCCAAAGATGTATTCAATCGATGGACGAAGAGTGGCATGTTTTTTATATACGGAACGGTAAACAAGAGGAGAGACAGGATGAAGAGAATATATGCAGTATTGACAGTGCTTCTTGCTGTCAGTTTGATTTGCGGCAGCTGTAGCCAAAAGAAAGATGAAATAAGAAATGAAGAGAAGGAGCTTACAGTGGCAATCAGTGCAGATACCGGATCAATGGATCCGGCCGGAAGTATTGCGCTGACCTACCTCGCGTATTCTGTAACTGCACTGGACGAACTTCTGACATATGACTCTGATGGAAGGATTGAGTACCGCGCAGCTAAATCTTATGAAGTGAATGAAGACTCAACGATTTGGACATTTCATCTGCGGGAAGAGGCGGTGTGGTCGGACGGAAGTCCGGTCACTTCTTCTGACTTTGTAAATACAATGCAGCGTGCGCTGGATCCGGTGAGCCAGAGCGGATATGCTGTCTATCTCTTTCCAATCCGGAATGCAGAGGCAATCTATAATGGGGAAAAAGGGATAGAAGAACTGGGGGTGGAGACTCCGGATGAGTATACACTGATTTTTTATCTTGAAAGTCCCTGTGTGTATTTCCTGGATCTGCTGCGCCTTCCGGTCTATACGCCATCCTGTCAGAAATATGCGACTGAGACCGGAAACGGCTGGGATAAAGATCCATCGACCAGTGTCTCAAACGGTCCTTTTTATCTGAAAGAATATGTGCCGGAACAGTATTTTGTGCTGGAAAAGAACGAACGGTACTGGAATGCAGATCAGATCCAATTGAACAGAATCACGTACCGCTTTTTTGCAGATCAGCAGTCCATGGCGAATGCATATGAGGCGGGAGAAGTGGATGTGGCGACTTCTCTCCCATCCTATGTTATGGAACTGTATCAGGGAAAAGCAGATCTGGTTGTGACAAATCAGATCGCAACACGGTACATTTACCCGAATCTGGATGTGGAGCCGCTTCAGGACGTGCGGGTCCGGAAAGCACTGAGTCTCGCAATCGAGCGGGAAGAACTCTGTAAAATCGTAGGCGATGATACGGAACCTACCGTCAATCTTGTCGCAAAGCGCATGAAAGATAAGGCTACCGGCAATTATTTTGTGGAAGAAGCGGATCCTCCATTTGAAGAGAATATAGAAGAAGCCAGAGAACTGCTGGCGGAAGCAGGCTATCCGAACGGAGAGGGCTTCCCGACATTGACTTATAATTACCCTACACTGGAGTTGGATTCGGATACGGCGCAGGTTCTGAAGGAACAGCTGAAACGAAATCTGAATATCAACGTGGAACTGAAGGCGCAGGAACTTCAGGTTAATTATTCCGATCGCCATGCAGGAAATTTTGAATTGTGCCGGATGAACTGGACGGCGGATTTCACAGATCCATATACCTATTTGTCGCTCCTTCTTACCAACAGTACATATAATTGCAGCGGAGTGAAGGATGCAGAATATGATGCACTGGTAAAGGCATCGGACTCTGAGACGGATCCGGAGAAACGATCACAGCTTCTTCATCAGGCGGAACAGCTTGCGGTGGGAAAGCAGTTTTATGTGATACCGTTATTCTCGATGAAGAGCTGCAATTTGATACGGCCGGAAATTATCGGGATTACGCAGATAGCCGCTACCGGTGCACTGGAATACCGGTACGCAGACAGGAGGTAGGAGTATGTTCCATCTGGTGACAGGAGGAAGCGGAAGCGGAAAATCGAAATACGCAGAACAGCTGATCACGGAATTTGGAGAAAAAGAGCCCTGGAGAAAACGGTATTACCTTGCTACGATGATGCCCTTTGGGGAGGAGACAAAACAGAAAATCGAACGCCACCGGAAAATGAGAGAAGGAAAAGGGTTCTGTACTGTTGAATGCTATCTGGATTTGAAAAAACAGCTTATCGGGCTGTTTGATGAAGAAAAACAAGCATGTAAACCATTGGTTTTGTTGGAGTGTATGTCGAATCTTGCCGCAAATGAACTATATGAAGAGAACGGTGCAGGGGAGAATTCGGCTGAAATAATTATGGAAGGAATCCGCTTTCTTGTCGATCACAGCTGTCTGCTTGTGGTCGTTACAAATGAAGTTTTTGCCGAAAGTGTACCGGATTCCCCCGAGATGACTGTATATAAAGAGGTGCTTGGGACGGTCAACTGCCGTATGGCAGGAATGGCAGATCAGGTAACGGAAGTGGTTTACGGAATTCCGGTGGAGGTGAAGAGATGAGAATGATCATTGGCGGGGCATTCCAGGGAAAAATGGAATATGCCCAAAAAGAATATCCCGGGATCAGATGGGTGGATGGAGCGGCGTGCTCGGAAGAAGAGCTGCTTCAGTGTGAAGGAGTCTATCATTTTCATCTGTATATCCGAAAGTCAATGGAAAAATATGAAGAGATGAGACTGTTTGCAGACAGAATCATTCGGGAAAATCCACAAATTGTGATCATAACAGATGAAATTGGATACGGACTCGTCCCGATCGATGCTTTCGAGCGCAGATATCGTGAAGAGACAGGACGGATCTGCACCAGGCTTGCAGCATTTTCCGAACGCGTGGACCGGGTGGTGTGTGGTATCGGACTGCCAATCAAAGGAGGAGATGTGCGATGAAAATAGAATTGGAGCAGGTAAAGCCTGCGGAGATAGAAAAGAGAAGTTTTGAGATTATTACAGAGGAACTGGGAGATACGATCCTCATTCCGGGGACGGAGCCAATCGTAAAGCGATGTATCCATACCAGCGCTGATTTTGATTATGTCGACAATCTGGTTTTTTCGGATCATGTTGTGGAAAGGGCGCTTAAAGCCCTGCGCGGCGGTGCGTCGATCGTGACGGACACTCAGATGGGAAAATCAGGGATCAACAAAAAGAAGCTGGCTGAATACGGAGGACACGTGTACTGCTTTATGTCCGATGAGGACGTGGCAGAGGCCGCAAAAAAGGGAGGAACAACCCGTGCCCAGGCCAGCATGGACAAAGCGGCCGGGTTAAGCGAGAAGCTGATTTTCGCAATCGGTAACGCGCCGACAGCGCTGGTGAGATTGTATGAATTAATTAAAGAAGGTAAAATAAATCCCGAGCTGATCATCGGAGTGCCGGTGGGATTTGTGAATGTGGTACAGTCCAAAGAGCTGATCCTTGGACTGAAGGATACACCTTATATCGTCGCAAAGGGAAGAAAAGGAGGAAGCAATATCGCAGCATGTATCTGCAATGCCCTTCTTTATATGCTGGATCAGGAGGCGTAAACCATGCGGAAGTCTTATTTCCCTATGTTTGTGGATATTTCGGAGAAAAAGATCGTTGTGATCGGGGCAGGCGTGATCGCGGCACGGCGTATACGGACCCTTTTGGCATTTTCAGGGAACATTCATGTCATAGCATCTGAGATATGTGAAGAGGTCCTGAGACTGAAAGAAGAACAGAAGGTTCATTGTATCAGAAAAAAGTTCGAAGAGCAGGATCTTGCGGGGGCGGACATCGTGTTTGCAGCCACTAACAATCACAGATTGAACAGGCAGATCGTGTGTTACTGTAATGCACATGGAATCCCGGTCAATACTTGTGATCAGAAAGAACTGTGCGATTTTTATTTTCCATCTATTGTTATAAAAGACGAAATCGTGATCGGAATTGGCTCCGGTGGGACGGATCCCGGAAAAGTAAAGTCTGTCAGAGAAAGAATTGAAGGGATGTTGGAGTGAGCGGTGTACGCTGTACAAAGACAAAAATATGAGGTTTGTGCAAATTGTTGCAGCGTATTTGGTAAAAATATATAAAAATACGGGATTGGGTTTGTACTTTGTGCATAAATGTGTTCTTCAGTGAAAAACGTTTGTTTATGTGCGTGACACAAAAACATAAACTTGTAGAATGTGCGCAATACACGGAAAAAAGTGTTGAAAATCCGGCTGATTTTCCTTATGATATAAGTAACGGTTAAGGGAAATATTTCAAGCACGGAGGTTGAAAACATGAATGATAATATGATGTGGGCACTGGTGAAAGAAAAACCGGAACAGGGACTTTGGATGAAGAGAGTACCGATCCCGGAGGTTGGACCAAATGATGTGAAGATCAAGATCCACAAAAATGCAATTTGTGGTACGGACGTACACATTTATCAGTGGAATGACTGGGCACAGCACACGATCCCGATCGGACTTACAGCCGGACACGAGTATGTAGGCGAAGTTGTAGAAGTCGGAGCCGGTGTACAGGGATTCAAACCGGGCGATCTGGTATCCGGTGAAGGACATATCACCTGCGGCAAATGCCGTAACTGTCTGGAAGGACACAAGGAGAACTGTAAAGATGCAAAGGGCGTTGGCGTAAACAGAAACGGTGCGTTTGCTGAGTATCTGGTAATTCCGGCATCCAATGTATGGCCATGCAACCCGGCTATCGATGAGGAACTCTATGCAATATTTGATCCGTTTGGAAATGCAACACATACAGCACTTTCTTATGATATGCTTGGCGAAGACGTTCTGATTGCAGGTGCCGGTCCGATCGGTATTATGGCAGCAGCAATCGCAAAATTCTCAGGAGCAAGACATGTTGTTATTACAGATATGAACCAGTATCGTCTGGATCTTGCGAAGAAACTCGGAGCAACAAGAACGGTCAATCTGACACAGGAAAAACTGCCGGATGTCATGAAGGAAATCGGAATGACAGAAGGATTTGACGTGGGTCTTGAAATGTCCGGAAGCCAGGTGGCTCTTCATGATATGATCCACAACATGAAACATGGTGGAAATATCGCACTTCTGGGTCTTCAGAGAACAGATGCTACGGTAGATCTGGAGACCGTAATCTTCAACGGACTGAATATCCGCGGTATTTACGGAAGAAAAGTATGGGATACATGGTACAAGATGTCTACTATGGTTCAGGCCGGACTGGATATCTCTCCGATCATCACGCATCGTTTTGACATCAGAGATTACGAAAAGGGATTTGCAGCAATGATTTCCGGAGAATCAGGAAAAGTAATTCTTGACTGGGCACATATCAACGATTAATAGAAAGGGGACCGCAGTAAATGGCACGTAAGAATGATATTTTAAGTATTTATACAAAAGAAGTAGAAGACATTAAGGAAGCAGGACTTTTTAAAGGCGAGGCTCCGTTCGTTTCTCCGCAGGGAGCTAGAGTAAAGATGGAAGACGGCAGAGAGTTGCTTTGCATGTGTGCAAATAACTATCTTGGACTGGGAGACAGCCCGCGTCTGATTGAAGCAGCAAAGAAAACATATGATGAAAAGGGATACGGAGTTGCATCTGTCCGTTTTATCTGTGGAACACAGGACATTCATAAACAGCTCGAGAAGAAGATCTCCAGCTTCCTCGGAACCGATGACACGATTCTTTACTCTTCCTGCTTTGATGCAAACGGTGGCCTTTTTGAGACGATCCTGACAGCAGAAGATGCAGTCATCAGTGATGAACTGAATCACGCATCCATCATCGACGGAGTACGTCTCTGCAAAGCAAAACGTTTCCGTTATAAAAACAACAATATGGAAGACCTGGAAGCACAGCTGAAAGCTGCAGATGAAGCAGGCGCAAGAATCAAACTGATCGCAACAGACGGTGTGTTCTCTATGGACGGAATCATCTGCAATCTGAAAGGTGTATGTGATCTTGCTGATAAATACAATGCGCTGGTTATGGTTGATGACAGCCATGCCGTTGGCTTTGTAGGAAAACATGGACGCGGAACTGCAGAGTACTGCGGTGTAGAAGGACGTGTTGATATCATTACCGGAACACTTGGAAAAGCACTTGGCGGAGCTTCCGGCGGATATACGAGCGGACGTAAGGAAATCATCGATCTTCTTCGTCAGAGAAGCCGTCCGTACCTGTTCTCCAATTCTCTTGCACCGGCAATCGCAGGCGCAAGCATTGAGATGTTCAACATGCTGGAAGAAAGCACAGAGCTTCGCGATCACTTGGAAGAAGTGACTGCTTACTACCGCAAACAGCTCGTTGATAACGGCTTCGACATCATTCCGGGAACCCACCCATGCGTACCGGTTATGCTGTATGACGAAAGACTGGCAGGCGAATATGCAAAGAAAATGATGGAAAAAGGTGTATACGTAGTAGCCTTCTCTTATCCGGTCGTACCGAAGGGAAAAGCAAGAATCCGTACACAGGTTTGCGCAAGCCATACAAAAGAAGATATCGATTTCATTGTAAAATGCTTCAAGGAAGTTAGAGAAGAAATCGGAAGATAATTATAGATAGATTTTGGAGGATGTCTCTTTGGGGAAGGAGATGTCCTCCTTTTTTGTGCTTCGGAGAAACGGGTTGAATAGTTGCCAACGATGAAGAATGTTCAGTTGTAAATGAAGAAAGGAACTGATATACTGAAAAAGAATGTATTTAAAGTCAGAGATTTGTTTTTGTAGGCTAAATGGTAGTAATTGCGTAAAGATAGATATGATGGAGCATTACAAATGAAAGAATGGAAAGAAAGATTCGATGAAACATCACTGGAATGGGGCAAAAAGGCATGCTTGAACAGAAAGGTTGTTGATTTGACCAGGACAGAGAAAGGGTATTCGGCAGCAGTATTAGAGAGACAACGAGCAGAGGTTGTTATCAAAATGACGGATGATGACATTTCACGTATGAACTGCCAGTGCGCAATCGCGAAAAGTGGGAAAAACTGCAGGCACATGGCGGCAGTACTCTATGCGATTGACATGAGAAAAGAGGCAGAACAGAGTCGAAAAAATGAAGAGGAACTCATGAAGCTATGGAGGGAGAACGAAGAAAAGCATGCAGCAGAAGAGCAAAAAAAATCGAAGCTTCAGATAAAAAGGAGAAGAACAGCATATGAAAAAGAAGAACTGAAGCGTCGTGAAGAAGAAAGAGTTGCGGAAGAAAAGAAACGCCTGGAGGAGGAAGAAGCGGCACGCGAAAAGAGACGAATCGAAGAAGAAAAAGCTGTGGAAGAAAAGAAACGTCAGGAAGAAGAAAAAGCTGCAAAGAAGCTTGCCAGAGAGCAGAGAAAAGCGAAAAAAGCACGGCAGGATGAGGAACGAAAGAAAATAGCAGAACAGCGCCGCGAAAAAGAGGCGGAGAGAATCCGTGCGGAAGAGGCCAGGAAGGAAGAAATCCGAAATAAGAAAAAGGAAGAAGCGAAAAGGCGAGAAGAAAAACGGCGTCTGGAGGAAGAAGGAAAACGCAGAGCTGAAGAACTGAAAAAAGAGGAAGAAAAGCGCAAGGCTGAGAAACTCAGGAAGGCAGAAGAAGAACGGATTGCAGAGGAACTGCGCCGAAAAGAAGAACAGCGGCTGGCCGAGGAGAGAATGCTGTCTGAAGTAAAGAAGCGTCAGCAGGAAAGAGCAAGAAGACAGATGCTGAAAAAGGATTATGAGACTTTGGAAAATCCATGGCATGATGACTCAGAAGAAATGGATTCAGAAAAGGCTCAAAAGAGAATGAATGCATTAGAGAACTATTCTTACTTCAGACCCGAGGTTATCAGAAATGCGATGAAATTTTCGAAGGCAGTGCAGAGTGAAGCTGAGAAAGTGATCAGAAACGGCAAACTCAGATTAGATGAGGTAGGAACCGGTTATAATCAGATGACAAGAGAAATACTGGGACAGATCAGTTTCAGTTGTGAGGAAGACGGGATCGAATTTCCGGTTTATGTCCAGTTTGCCAGAGATGAACTGTTGTCTCTTCAGTGTCATTGCCCTGAGTGCCGGATGAATTATTATGGCTGGTATTATTCGAAGAATCAGTTTTGCAAGTATAAGGCGGGAGCCTTACTTGAGACAGAAAGGATTTTAAAGGATCAGAACATCGGAGATGCAACGGACTACAGTGGAAAACGGGTCCTTTCCTCTTTTTCCAATAAACGAATGACGAAATTTGTGTCGGATATGGAAGCAGAACCGAAGAATCTGCGTCTGGTTCCGAGACTGGTCATGAAGGATGGAAAACTGACACTGACTTTCAAGGTGGGAGAGAACAAACTGTTTGTAGTAAAAAAATTGAATGAATTCTGTGAGAATGTTAAGAATGCTTCAACGGCAGTGTATGGAAGCAGTACGAATATTAATCATAATATTGAGAATTTCACAGAAGAAAGCCGGAAATGGATCCATTTTATTAATCAGATTGTCCGGGATGAGAATGCATTTGCGCGGAGAATGATGGAATCAAGAAACTATTATTCTTACCAGAAGCAGGATGTGGGAGGTTCTGTTGATCTCTATGGATGGAGGCTGGACGAATTCTATAATCAGATGGGAGGAGAGCCTGTCGAGTACGAAAACCGCGACAAGTCACCGGTGAAAAAGATTTATCTGGAACCGGGAATCGGTGAACCGAAGATCCAGATGAGAATCAGTGCGGATACACTGGGGACGCACAAGGAATTCCATGGAGTGAGAGTCAGAGGAAACTTGCCGGAATTATTCTATGGAGTAGATACAGCCTACTATATCAGTGGTACTCATTTTATGAAAGTGGAACCAGAATTTCTTGGCAAAATGGAACCTCTGACAAGAGCGGCTGATGGTGGCTCAATTGCCTTCTTGGTAGGACGCAATCATATGGCAGAGTTTTTTTACCGTACTCTTCCACAATTACGTGAAGTAGCAGATATTACGGAAGCGGAACCGGAAAAATTCCGTTCGTATCTGCCGCCGGAAGTACAGTTTCGATTTGATCTGGATGCACCGGAGCAGGATGTCGTATGCCGTGCACTGGCGTGTTACGGAGAACAGGAGTTCTCTCTGACTGACTATTTTGATGATGAATTAATTGAAAACATGGCTGCCTTTCGTGATTATGAGAGAGAACAGGAAACCATAGCATATCTGTTTCAGTATTTACCCGAAATTAATTGGGAAAGTGAAAGCTTCAGTTGTGGAAAAGATGAGGAACGAATCTATAATCTGATGAAGAACGGGCTGGATAAGATGCTGGAGCTGGGCGAAGTGAGATGCACGAAAAGCTTCCTGGGATACCGTACGATCAATAGAGTTCGTGTATCTGCGGGGGTATCTGTCTCCGAGGGAATGCTGAATCTGGAAATTTCGACTACGGATGTACCGATGCAGGAACTGTTGGAACTTCTGCAGAGTTATCGCACAAAGAAAAAATATTACCGGTTAAAGGATGGCTCCTTCGTTGATCTGGAGAATTCTCCACTGGAAGCTTTAAATGAGATGATTCAGGGACTGCATGTGAAGCCAAAAGAGTTCCTGAAAGGCCAACTACATCTTCCGATGTATCGGACGCTTTATCTGGATAAACTGCTGGAAGAAAACGAGAGCATTTACAGTAACAGAGACAGTCATTTCCGTAAGATCATTAAAGGATTTAAGACGGTAAAGGAAGCGGACTTTGAAGAGCCAGAGAGTTTAAGCAAAGTGATGCGTCCTTACCAGAAAGATGGATTTAAGTGGCTGCGAACACTGGAGGAGTGGGGATTTGGCGGAATCCTTGCGGATGATATGGGACTTGGGAAGACGCTGCAGGCGATTGCTGTGCTTCTTTCTGCAAAACAAGAAGGAAAAGAAGGAACGTCTCTAATCATAGCGCCGGCTTCTCTGGTCTTCAACTGGCAGGAAGAGTTCAGCCGCTTTGCATCGGAACTTCGGGTAAATGTGGTTGCCGGTACGCAGAATGAGCGCCGGAATATTGTTGAAAACTGGAAGGATGTGGATGTGCTGATTACGTCTTATGACCTGCTCAAACGTGATATTGGGTTTTATGACGAAAAAACATTTCTCTATGAGATCATTGATGAAGCGCAGTATATAAAAAATCATTCAACAGCTGCAGCCAAAGCAGTTAAGGTGATACAAAGCAAAACCAGGTATGCTCTGACGGGAACCCCGATCGAGAATCGCTTAAGTGAGCTTTGGAGCATCTTCGATTATCTCATGCCGGGATTCTTATATTCTTACGAAGCTTTCCGAAAAGAACTTGAGATTCC
The DNA here is from genome assembly GCF_052065755.1 of Bariatricus sp. HCP28S3_D3. Taxonomy (NCBI): domain Bacteria; kingdom Bacillati; phylum Bacillota; class Clostridia; order Lachnospirales; family Lachnospiraceae; genus Bariatricus; species Bariatricus sp. HCP28S3_D3. The sequence continues at coordinate 87,828 of NZ_JBQHTK010000004.1, forward strand.
GATTGCAAAGAATCAGGATGAGGCTGCTACAAAGAGACTACAGAAGATGACGGCTCCTTTCATCCTGAGAAGGCTGAAAGAGAATGTTTTGAAAGACCTTCCGGAGAAAATGGAAGAAATCAGGTATGTCAAGTTTGAAGATACACAGCAGAAGTTATATGATGGACAGGTACTGCATTTGAAACAGGTAATTTCCGAGCAGGACAATCAGGAGTTTAATAAGAATAAGCTGCAGGTATTAGCGGAAATCACGAAGCTTCGGCAGATTTGTTGCGATCCTTCGCTTTGTTTTGAACACTATCGCGGAGAAGCCGCGAAGGTTGATGCATGTCTGGATCTGGTGCAGAGTGCGATGGATGGCGGACATCGTATCCTGCTGTTTTCACAGTTTACTTCTATGCTGGATATTTTGAAGGAGAATTTTGATAAGGCGGGAATCCCGTATTTCCTGATAACGGGAAGCACCGCAAAAGAAAAACGTCTTGAGCTTGTCAGGGAATTTAACGAAGGAGATACGCCGGTATTTTTGATTTCATTGAAAGCAGGTGGAGTCGGACTTAATCTTACCGGTGCAGATGTGGTCATCCATTATGATCCATGGTGGAATCAGGCGGTTCAGAATCAGGCGACAGACCGTGCGCACCGAATCGGTCAGACGCGGAAAGTGACAGTGTATAAACTCCTGGCGAAGAACACGATTGAGGAGAAGATTCAAAAGCTGCAAGAGAAGAAAACTGATCTTGCTACCCAGATCTTAAGTGGAGAGAATGGATATTTGGGAAGTATGAACCGAGATGAATTGCTGGAACTTCTGGATTCCAATCAGGCATAAAAAAGGGGAACGCAGTTTTGCGTTCCCTTTTAAAACATTTGCATTTCAATCACTGATTCAATGCGCCCAGAGACTTATAGAATTCCGGGTAAGAGACATCGACACACCGGCTGTCCTGTATTGTGGTCGTTCCCGCAGCAGCAAGTCCGGCGATGGAAAATGCCATTGCGATGCGGTGATCCAGATAGCTGTTGATGTCCGTGCCGTGGAGAGGATTTCCACCGTGGATGATCATGCCGTCTTCGGTAGGAACCACGTCTGCGCCCATGGCAAGCAGAGCTTCCGTTGTTGTTTTGATCCGGTCGGTTTCCTTCACTTTGAGTTCAGCGGCATCTTTGATCACAGTTGTTCCTTCTGCGAAAGCTGCCATTACAGCGATCATTGGAATCTCGTCAATGAGAGTCGGGATGATCGCACCTTCTACCGTCGTACCGTGAAGTGAACTGGATCTTACAAGCAGATCGGCGGTCGGTTCTCCGCTGGCACTGGTCTGGTTTACATAAGTGATATCAGCGCCCATAGCGCGGCATACTTCGAGAAGTCCGGCGCGGGTCGGGTTGATCCCGACATTTCGGATGAGCAGTTCAGAGTTCGGCACCAGAAGTCCGGCGGCAATGAAGTATGCTGCGGAAGAAATGTCACCGGGAACCTGAATCTGCCGGGCAAAAAGTTCTTCGCATGGCTGAATGGAGGCCGTGGCGCTTCCGTCGTCATGATTGATGGTTATTACATTTGCCCCAAATCCATTCAGCATCAGCTCCGTATGATTGCGGGACAGCGTAGGCTCTGTAACTTCAGTCACACCGTCGGCATAAAGTCCTGCGAGAAGAACGGCGGATTTGACCTGCGCGGATGCCACCCTGGAACGATAGTGAATATGTTTCAGCTCCGGGTGTGATCCGGGATTCAGGTGATGGTTGATCTGAAGCGGCGCACAGCCATTACCGTTCTGACTTTGAATATCGGCACCCATAAGGGACAGCGGTTCCATAATCCGTTTCATGGGGCGCGAATTCAGAGAGGCATCTCCCGATAAAGTGGTGGCAAAGGGCTGCCCGGAGAGGATTCCGGAGATCAGGCGGGTGGTTGTACCGCTGTTCCCGACATCCAGCGTTCCGGCCGGAGCGGTCAGACCATGAAGCCCCCTGCCGTGAACCAGTATCTTTTCCGGCGTATTCTCAATTTCGATCCCCATAGCGCGGAAACATCCGATCGTAGACAGACAGTCCGCTCCCTGAAGAAAATGAGTAATCTCAGTTGTACCTTTGGCCAGTGCCCCGAACATAACGGAACGATGGGAAATGGACTTGTCTCCGGGGATTTCAATCTCACCGTGAAGTCCGTGGGAAGTATGAATTTCCATAATTATGTATATTCCTTTCTGATTGTAGATTCGTTATCTTTCATATATGATATACCGATGCTTTCTGAGCAGAGCGGAAGCTTTATCGCAGGAATTGCCGTCGTAGAATTCAATTCTAAGAACGCCTTCTTCAAATTCGCGGTTATTTACAATTCCGATATTCTTGATATTGACACCGCCGCACGCAAGGATCGTAGCGATTGTTGCAATGCCGCCGGTCTCATCCGGTATGTCGCAGTAGATGGCGAACGTCTTCCGGATCGGTCCCGATGAACCGTCAGGGATCGAATTCCTGTAATTTCTGGAATGGTCAAACATATCATAAATTGCCTGAGAATCGCCTGCATCGATCAGTGATTTAGCCTGAGTCAGCATCTGAATATATTCATCCAGAATCCGGGAAATATTCTTTCCGTTCTGAAGGCAGATATGCTGCCACATCGTCGGTGAAGAAGAAGCAATCCTTGTGATATCCTTAAAACCGCCCGCCGCAAGATTCTTCATCAGTTCATCCGGAGTATCGGTATTCCGCACAAAATTAACCAGGGATGCGGCGATAATATGCGGAAGATGACTGATCGTGCCGGTAATCTGATCATGGATCTGATAATCAAGCACGACAGGAATGGAATGGAGAGCCTCCACGAACTCGGAATAGCTCTGTATTTTTTCTTTGGAAACTTCCGGAGAAGGAGTAAGGATGAAATAAGCGTTTTCAATTAAAAGCGGTTTGGAATTTGCAAATCCGCTTTTCTCAGAACCGGCCATCGGGTGACCGCCTATGAAGTATTTCCCCAGTCCCAGACGTTCAATCTCCTCATGCATCGGAGTTTTTACACTCCCAACGTCAGTGAGAATCAGTCCGTCATGGAGATAGGGCGTCATCATCTTCAGGTATTCGGTATTAAATGCCACAGGGGCACAGAGGAAAATGTAGTCGCAGTCGCGGAAATTGTCATCGATCGACGTGCAGGCTACATGAATGACCGATTCCTGTGTTGCAAGTGCCAGTGTTTCTTTATTATTATCGAATGCAATTATCTCGTAATCCGGATAGTAACGGCGGATGGCCCGGGCAATGGACCCGCCGATCAGTCCGAGACCAATAAATCCGATTTTCTTCTGTTTCATAGCTAAAGAATCCTTTCTAAACATTAACTTTCATTTTAAATGATAAAACGAATTCTGTCAATAATGCAACGCTTTAAAGTGAAAAAGCAATAGGAGTTGCGATATTTTTGTTAAAAATAAATAAAATAGTTGTAACTTTGAACAATATTTAGTACAATGTACCCATGAGAAACTTTTTACAAGGAGGCAGCAGCATGAAGGTTTACAGAACGGATGAAATAAGAAACGTTGTTCTTTTGGGACATGGGGGATGTGGAAAGACAAGTCTTGCAGAGGCAATGGCTTATGTTTCAGGAGCAACGAACCGTTTGGGCAGCATTGACGGAGGAAATACGATCAGTGATTTCGATAAAGAGGAGCAGAAGAGAAAGTTCTCAATCAGCACAAGTCTGATTCCGATAGAGTGGGAAAAAGCAAAGATCAATATTCTGGACACTCCTGGATATTTCGACTTTGTAGGTGAAGTAGAGGAAGCTGTAAGTGCGGCGGATGCAGCGGTGATCGTTGTTTCTGGTAAGGCTGGTGTTCAGGTCGGAACCGAGAAAGCATGGGAACTCTGCAACAAGTATAAACTTCCGCGAATGATTTATGTAACAGAGATGGATGTGGATGATGCAAGTTTCCGTCAGGTAGTGGAAGATCTGACAGCAAGATACGGAAAAGTAATCGCACCTCATTTCATGCCGATTCGTGAGAACGAGAAGCTGGTTGGCTATGTAAACGTTATTAAGAATGCGGCAAGAAGATATACAGGTCTCGGACAGAAAGAAGAATGTGAAATTCCGGAATATTCAAAGGAGAATCTGCAGATTTACCGTGAGAAACTTCTTGAAGCAGTGGCTGAGACGAGTGAAGCCTTTATGGAACGTTATTTCGAAGGAGATGAATTCTCTGTAGAAGAGATTCGTTCTGCTATGAGAAGCGAAGTTATGGACGGTTCGATCGTTCCGGTAGCGATGGGCTCCAATATTCAGGCGCAGGGCGTAACCAATCTCCTTTCTGATATTGTACGTTTCTTCCCGAGTCCGGAATATCGTGAGTGTGCAGGAATCAACCGTAAGACAAATGAGATCTTTGAGGCAAATTATGACTTTGCACAGCCGAAGAGTGCATATGTATTTAAGACTATGGTTGATCCGTTTATCGGAAAATACTCTTTTGTGAAAGTATGTTCGGGCGTACTGAAAGGCGATGATATCCTTTATAATGCAGAGACAGATGCAGAAGCAAAGCTTGGTAAAATCTACACCCTGAACGGAAATAAACCGGTAGAAGTGAGCGAGCTTTTTGCCGGAGATATCGGAGCAATCGCAAAACTTGGTACAACAAGAACCGGTGATACGCTCTCTACAAAGAATACTCCGGTTTCTTTTGGAAGAACCGAATACTCCAAACCATATACATATATGAAATATGTAGTAAATAATAAAGGTGATGAAGATAAAGTTTCCCAGGCACTTGCAAGAATGATGGCAGAAGATGTAACACTGAAAGTGGTGAATGACAGTGAGAACCGTCAGTCTCTTATCTATGGTATGGGCGATCAGCATCTGGAAGTTGTGGCAAGCAAGTTGGCAGAACGTTATAAAGTTGGTATTACACTTGAGACTCCGAAAGTTGCATTCCGTGAGACGATCCGCAAGAATTCCGATGTGGATACCAAGTATAAGAAACAGTCCGGCGGACATGGACAGTACGGACATGTTAAGATGAGATTTGAACCGTCCGGAGATCTGGAGACACCGTATGTATTCGAAGAAGAGGTTGTGGGAGGAGCTGTTCCGAAGAACTACTTCCCGGCTGTTGAGAAGGGACTTCAGGATTCTGTTGTTAAGGGACCTCTGGCAGGATATCCGGTTGTTGGCGTAAAAGCAACTCTTTACGATGGATCTTACCATCCGGTAGATTCCTCAGAAATGGCATTTAAGACTGCAACATGCCAGGCATTTAAGAAAGGTTTCATGGAAGCAGGTCCTGTTCTTCTGGAACCAATTGCATCCGTTAAGGTTACGGTTCCGGATGATTATACCGGAGATGTAATGGGAGATCTGAATAAACGTCGTGGAAGAGTTTTAGGAATGAATCCGGTTGCAGGCGGATATCAGGTGATTGAGGCGGATGTGCCGATGACAGGTATGTTTGGATATTGTACAACGCTTCGTTCCATGACGGGCGGACGTGGTACATATTCTTATGAATTTGCCCGTTATGAGCAGGCACCGAATGATGTTCAGGAGAAGGAAATCGCAAAACGCGCTGCAGAAGAGGCGTAAATTCAATTTGATAGAACAAGAGAAAAGCCGGGCATTTTGTCCGGCTTTCTTTAACAACACTAATTCGTTTTAAATTACAGACCTCGCTATTGTACTTTTGACATAAAAGTGGTATGCTACGTAGGTAAATCTAAAGAAAAATGAAGGGTAGCCTTAAATGAAAATTGTAATTATTGGGGACGGAAAAGTTGGACATAAATTGACGACACAATTATCCGAAGAAAATTACGATGTCGTACTGATTGATCGAAATGAAGGGAAACTGAAAGAAGCAATCAATAATTTGGATATTATGTGCATCAACGGGGATGGAGCAGATGCTCAAATCCAGAGACAGGCGGGAGTTCCGAATGCAGATCTGGTTATAGCCTGTGCGTCTACAGATGAATTGAATATGGTAAGCTGCCTTCTGGCAAGAAAACTGGGAGCAAAGCACACCATTGCACGTGTGAGAAATCCTATCTACTATCAGCAAATTGATCTTTTGAAAGAGGATCTCAGACTAAGTATGGCAGTGAATCCGGAACTTGCGGTAGCATTTGAAATCTCACGGGCGATTCTTCTTCCCGATACCGCAAAGGTTGAGACATTTATGAAAGGAAAAGCTGAGCTCGTAGAATATATTGTAAAAGAACAGAGCAGGCTGGACGGGATGAAGCTTTCTGATATTTATCAGAAGTATCAGATTAAACTGCTTATCTGTGCGGTGCGAAGAGGGAATGATGTGATTATTCCGGATGGAGATTTTCTGGTAAAGGTCGGGGACAGACTTCACTTGGTCGCTTCCCATAAATATATCGAAGAGTTTTTCCGATTTGTCGGAAGAAAAAGAAAAGTAAAGAAAGTCATGATCTGCGGAGGCAGCCGAGTGGCATATTATCTTGCAAAACAGCTGATTGCTCTTGGAATGCAGGTGAAGATCATTGAAAAAGATCTGAAAAAGTGTGAGTCACTCTGTGAAGAGCTTCCGAAGGCGACTATTATATGCGGAGATGCAGCAGATCATGATCTGCTGATTGAAGAGGGCATTGAAGAAGCAGATGCCATGATCAATCTTACTAATGTGGATGAGGAGAATATTATACTTGCATTGTTTGGAAGAACCAAGGGTGTGGATAAGATAGTGGCTAAGGTCAATGAAGACAGCAGAGCACAATTGGTGCAGGAACTGGATATTGATGCTTTGGTTTCCACGAAAACAGCGACTGCTGACGCGATTATGAGTTATGTGCGTGCTCGTCAGAATTCGCTTCGCAGCGTCAATGTTGAATCCATGTATCAGCTTGTCGGCGGAAGAGTAGTGGCTCTCGAGTTTATTATCAAAGAAGAGACAAATTATACGAATATTCCGTTGAAAGAACTTAGTTTTAAAGCGAACAACCTGATTGCTTGCATTGGGCGGGGACGTCAGGTGATCATTCCGGATGGTGATGAATGTATGAAGGTCGGGGATAGTGTAGTGATGGTAACGACAGAAAAAAAAGTACAGGATATCACTGATATAATGCTTTAGCAGGAGAATGTAAGCAATGAATAAGAAAATGACAAAATATATCATTGGAAAAATGCTTGGGGTTGAGGCGATTCTGCTTTTAATTCCGATGATGGTAGGGCTTATGTACAGTGAGAAGGAGTCGGCATATTTTCTTGTGGCGTCGACACTCCTTTGCGTCTGCTATTTCATATGGGGAAGAAAAGAACCCGAAGATACGATGATTTACACGAAAGAAGGGCTGATCATCGTGGCGACGGCATGGATCTTCTGGTCACTGTTCGGAGCGCTTCCATTTTTTCTGTCCGGGTGTATACCGAATTTTATCGACGCGTTTTTTGAGACTGTTTCAGGCTTCACCACGACGGGATCGACTATACTTATGGATATCGAAAGTATGCCCAAATGTATGAATTTCTGGCGTGCACTGACGCATTGGATCGGTGGTATGGGTGTGCTGGTGTTTGTAATGGTGCTGACATCCCTTGATGAAAAGAATTCCATGCATCTGATGCGTGCGGAAGTTCCGGGTCCGGAAGCAGACAAACTGGTCCCAAAGGCAAGGGGAACGGCGCAACTGTTGTATGGTATGTATTTCATTCTGACTGTATTGGAAATCATCCTGCTCCTTTGCGGAGGGATGAGCCTTTTTGACAGTGTGACGCATGCATTCAGCACAGCCGGAACCGGAGGATTTAATTCCTACAATAACAGTGTGGCACATTTTAACAGCGCTTATATTGATGGTGTGATCACTGTTTTCATGATTTTGTTCGGGATTAATTTTAACATGTATTTCCTCCTGTTAATGAAAGATGTTAAAAATGTTCTGAAAAATGAAGAACTTCGTGCTTACCTGGGAATTATCGCAGTCGCTGTCGTGATGATAGTGGTGAATATCACTCCAATGTATCACTCTGTTGGGAAAGCATTTCGCTATGCTTCTTTTCAGGTGGCGGCAATCATAACAACGACGGGTTTCGTGACTGTGGATTTTAATCTGTGGCCGGAACTTTCGAAAATGGTGCTTCTGATTTTGATGATCATTGGTGCGTGTGCAGGGTCGACGGGTGGTGGTATCAAGGTTTCCAGATTTCTGATCCTGATCAAGAGTATCGGACGGGAATTGAAGTCGATGCTGCACCCGAAGGGAGTATCCATTGTAAAGGTAAACGGAAAAAGGGTGAAAGAAGAGACCATGCGGGGCGTATATGTTTATATCAGTGCATATATTATTATTCTTGCTCTTTCTGTTTTGCTTGTTTCTGCGAACAATTATAATTTTGAGACATCCTTTACGGCGGTACTTACGACTCTGAACAATGTTGGACCGGGGCTGGGACTGGTCGGTCCGGTGGAGAATTTTGCTAAATTCAATAGCTTTTCAAAACTGGTACTTTGCTTTGATATGCTGATCGGAAGACTGGAGATATTTCCATTCCTGATGTTGTTTACACCAACACTTTGGAATAAAAAATTTTAAAAGAGGAGGAAATGAATGTGAAAAAGAAAGGAACTATTCTGGGAGTTGTTATTTTTTTGATTTTGGCAGGAATCTACTATTATCTGGCGCTCCCAGCATTTAATATTCATTCGGCGGATGTATGGTACTTTATTCTTGTACTGGTTGCCGTTGTTGGAATTATTTATGCCCTGAAAAGAGGAATTTCAAGAAGAAAGGAGATCAGTGATTCCAAGTTTTTGAAGGTGATCATCGGACTGTTCATTGTTCTTCTGCTGGTATACCTGATTGGAAGCTTTCTTTCTTCACCGGTGATCAACGCAAAGAAATATCAGCAGCTTCTTAAGGTGGAGGACGGAGAATTTACACAGGATATTGAAGAACTGTCCTTTGATCAGATTCCGCTTCTCGACAGGGATTCGGCACAGATTCTGGGTAACCGCAAGATGGGAAGTATGTCTGACATGGTTTCGCAGTTTGAAGTCGATGATATTTACAGCCAGATCAACTACAAAAACCGTCCGGTCAGGGTATCTCCGCTTCGGTATGCCAGTCTGATTAAATGGTTTACAAACCGCAAAGAAGGAATCCCGGCTTATATCCGGATCGACATGGCCAGCCAGACAACGGAAATGGTAAAGCTGGACGAAGGTATGAAGTATTCGACCAGTGAGTACTTTGGAAGGAATATTTATCGTCATCTGAGGTTTGCGCATCCGACTTATATTTATGGGGATCTCAGTTTTGAGATTGACGATGACGGAGTTCCATACTGGATCGCACCGGTAATGAAATACAATATCGGTCTGTTTGGCGGGGTAACCGTAGGACGTGTGGTTTTGTGTAATGCCATTACCGGTGAAATGGAAGACTATAAGATCGATGAAGTACCGGAGTGGATTGACCGTGCGTATTCAGCAGATCTTCTGATAGAATTATATGATTATTATGGCTCGTTAAAGCATGGTTTCCTGAACAGCATACTGAGTCAGAAAGACTGCCTGAAGACGACGAACGGCTATAATTATCTTGCAATCGATGATGACGTATGGGTTTATACAGGTGTAACTTCTGTAAACAGCGATCAGTCCAACGTCGGGTTCGTGCTGATGAATCAGCGAACGATGGAGACAAAATACTATGCAGTCGAAGGTGCGATTGAGGACTCTGCCATGGATTCAGCTGAAGGTCAGGTGCAGAATCTGCATTATGTGGCTACGTTCCCGCTGCTTCTGAATATCTCGGGCGAGCCGACGTATTTCATCGCACTGAAAGATGATGCCGGTCTGGTCAAGAAATATGCGATGGTAAACGTCCAGAAGTACCAGTTGGTTGCGATTGGTGATACGGTCAGCAAATGTGAGCAGGAGTATAATGAACTTCTCCTTACCAATGGAGTGAAAGAAGCAGAAAAAGATGAAAGAGAAGTTCTGGAAATCAAAGGAAAGATCACTAAAATTGCACAGGCGGTCATTGACGGAACATCGCATTATTATATCATGATCGAAGACTCGGAAGATATTTTTGATGTGTCTGTTGTGGACTATATTGATATCATCCGATATGAAATTGGTGATGAAGTAACTGTAGAATATAAAAAAGGAGAGAAGACGAACACGGTTTTGTCTCTGGAAAAATAAAGAAATGGATATCTGCCGGCGAGAATGTCGGCAGATATTTGTCTATGTATAGGAACAAAAAAGGACGCAACATTTATATGTTACGTCCTTTCCCTTGTTTATTTTCAATCTTAATTCAGAATCTGGCAGCCTTCCATGTTCACATCACCGAGCTGTTCATTTGTAGCGCTGATGCTGATATAGAAATCGATATTGTTGTCTTTAGAAATCTTTTTCAGTTTTTCAATAAAAGCAGGAATATTTTCAAGAGCGATATTAGCATGTTTTAAAATACCGTCAATGAAAATTGCCTGAATATCGTGGTCTGCACTTGTCATACCGTAAATGAATCCCAGGTATTCATCGATGTTCGTGATTACATCGTAATCATCCATGCAGATAGCGCGGATGTTGAAAGATAAGCTGTATGTATCGCGATGGCTCTTCTTGATAAAAAATACATGTCCGTCGCAACCTTTCACCAGTTCATTCGCACGCTCGATCATCTGCTGTGTTTTTCCACTACCCTTTGGGCCTGTTAATAAATTTACCATATCTACAAGTCTCCTTTTTACGTATATTTTGTACTAAAAATGGTACTCTTTCTCTTGGAACCATTATACACTAATCACAAAGGATAAACAACCCCATTTATTTGCAACTTTTTAGGAAGTGTGATACAATTAGCCATGCAGACGTAAAGATCGATTGAAAAGAGGATGAAAAATGACAAAAGTAGATATTATTTCAGGTTTTTTAGGTGCAGGTAAAACAACATTTATAAAAAAGCTGATCGAGGAGGTGTTTCCCGGAGAGAAGCTGGTTCTGATTGAAAACGAATTCGGCGAGATCGGTATCGACGGCGGTTTTCTTAAAGATGCAGGAGTTGAGATCACAGAAATGAATTCAGGATGCATCTGTTGTACACTGGTCGGGGATTTCAGCAAAGCACTTCAGAAAGTTCTTACAGAGTATCAGCCGGACAGAGTGATCATCGAACCATCCGGAGTCGGAAAACTGTCTGACGTAGTAAAGGCTATTGAAGGTGTCAAAGAAGAGGCAGATATTGAGATCGATGGCCGGATCACGGTTGTGGACGGGAAAAAGGCAAAGATTTATATGAAGAATTTCGGAGAATTCTTCGAAAATCAGGTGGAGCATGCATCCACGATCGTAATCAGCAGAACACAGATGATGAAGGATGAAAAGATTGAAGAATGTGTTCATATTTTGAGAGAGAAGAATCCGGATGCGGCCATTATTTCAACACCGTGGGAAGAACTTGGAAAAGAAGCAGTACAGCGCGCATTGGAGCATGGTGCCGAGATTGAAGGCATTCTGGAAGAACACCATCACCATGAAGAGGAAGAATGTTGCGATCACGAGCATCATCACCACCATCATGAAGAGGAGGAATGCTGTGATCACGAGCATCATCACCATCATCACGATGAGGAGTGTTGTGACCATGACCATCATCATGACCATGGTCCGGATTGCACTTGCGGATGCCACGATCATCATGATCACCATGGACATCACCATGCGGATGAAGTATTTACAAGCTGGGGCAAAGAAACAGCTCACAAATATATCGAGGATGAACTTGATTTTATCCTGAAAGCATTGACAGAGACGGAAGCTTACGGAACGATTCTTCGCGCAAAAGGCATTATTCAGATGGAAGACGGTTCATGGAAGCAGTTTGATATGGTTCCGGAGGAATTTGAGATCCGTGCAGGACAGGCTGATTATACAGGCCGCCTTTGCGTGATTGGAACAGATCTGAAGGAAGACGAGCTTATGAAGCTGTTCCATATTTAGACCGGAGGTGGGAAAGATGATGACACCGGTTTATATCTGTACAGGATTTCTGGACAGCGGCAAAACGACTTTCGTGAAGGATACCCTCATGAAGCAGGAATGGATCGAAGATGGGCCGACACTTCTTTTACAGTGCGAAGAGGGTGAAGAAGAGTACTCAGAGAGTTATCTGGATGAAAATGGTATGTTTCTCCTTGAAATAGAGGAACGGGAGCAATTGAACGGGGATTTCTTTGATAATTGTGAACGCACGTATCACCCGGCGCAGGTTGTCATTGAGTACAATGGTACATGGGATCTTCAGGAGATCATGGACGAGGAATATCCGGAAAACTGGGAAATCCAGGGCGTTTATTCTACGGTAAATGGCGAAACGCTGGATATGTATCTGAAAAATATGCGCAATATGCTGATGAGCCAGCTCACCGAATCGGAGCTGATCGTCATCAACCGCTGTGGAGAAGGGACAGACCGGTCTGCATTTCGAAGAGCATTGAAGATCCAGAACCCGCAGGCACAGCTGATCTTTGAGGATGAAGACGGACAGATCATCCCCCAGACGGAAGAAGACCTTCCATTTGATATCAAAGCGGATGAGATTGAGGTCGATGATGTGGATTTCGGAACCTGGTATGTGGATGCGTATGAGCATCCAGAGCATTATCTGCACAAAGAGATCACATTTCTGGCGCAGACGTTCCGACCGAAAGGAATGCCGGATAACCTAATGATTCCGGGAAGACAGATCATGACCTGCTGTGCGGACGATGTGAGATTTTATGGGTATCCGTGCAAAATATCCGGAAAACTGCAGTTTGAACAGAGAGGATGGGCTCGGATCAAGGCGCGTTTTGAATATGAATCTGTACGAAGATTTGCTCCGAAACAGCCGGTACTTTATCTGTTGGAGATGGAAAAAGCTCAAAAGCCGGAAGAAGTAGTAGTCTATCTTTAACTGAGGTGAAAATGACAAAAACAGAAGAAAAATATCAGATTTTAAAACAATATTTTGGATATGAAGATTTCCGCCCCGGACAGGAGAAGCTGATCGACAGCATCCTGTCCGGGCGGGATGTGCTCGGAATCCTTCCAACCGGAGCAGGAAAATCACTCTGCTTTCAGATTCCGGCACTTATTATGGAAGGAATCACTCTTGTAATCTCGCCGCTGATCTCACTTATGAAGGATCAGGTGGCATCTCTTAATCAAGTCGGAATTCATGCAGCATTCCTCAACAGTTCCCTTACATATGGACAATATCAAAAAGCACTCGCGTTTGCGGCAGAAGGACGATATAAGATTATCTATGTAGCACCGGAAAGGCTGGAGACTGCAGAGTTTTTAAGTTTTGCACTGCATGCAAAGATTTCAATGGTGGCTGTGGATGAAGCACACTGCGTATCCCAGTGGGGACAGGATTTCAGGCCCAGTTATCTTAAGATCACCGATTTTGTGGACAAGCTTCCGGTGCGCCCGGTCATCAGTGCATTTACCGCTACTGCGACGAAAGAAGTCCGTGAGGATATGATCGATATTCTGATGCTGAGGGATCCGGTACTGGTGACAACAGGTTACGACCGGCCGAATCTCTATCTCGGGGTACAGACACCAAAGGATAAATACAGTGCCCTGAAACAATTTGTGGAAATGCATCCGGGACAGTGCGGGATCATTTACTGTCTGACCAGAAAGCTGGTGGAGGAAGTGTGTGTCCGCCTGGAGGACGACGGATTTTCGGTGACCCGTTATCATGCGGGACTTTCCGATAAGGAAAGACGTGAGAATCAGGACGATTTTATCTATGACCGGAAGCAGATCATTGTTGCGACCAATGCATTTGGTATGGGCATCGATAAATCCAACGTCCGTTATGTCGTGCATTATAATATGCCGAAAAATCTGGAATCCTATTATCAGGAAGTCGGACGATGTGCGCGGGATGGAGAGCCCGGAGAATGCATATTATTTTACAGCGGGCAGGATGTGGTTACAAATCAGCGGTTTATTGAATACAATCAGGATAATGAAGAACTGGATGATTTTACCCGGGCAATCGTGATGGAGCGTGACCGTGAAAGACTGAAGAAAATGACGTATTATTGTTTTACAAATGAGTGCCTGCGAGACTATATCCTTCGTTATTTCGGTGAGTATGGATCGAATTACTGTGGAAATTGTTTCAACTGCCTGAGTCAGTTTGAAACGGTCGATGTGACCGTCGAGGCGGAAAAGATTACAGAATGCGTGAAGACAAGCGGACAGAGGTATGGAATCAATGTGATTCTGGATACCGTACACGGTGCGAACACTGCAAAGATCAGACAATATAAAATGGATAAAAATCCATGTTACGGGACTCTGGCGAAAGTACCGGCGTGGCGGCTCCGTCAGATTTTCAATCATTTATTATTGGAAGAGTATCTGACGACAACGAATGACGAATATATGCTGGTGAAGCTGACTGAAAAATCCGATTCCCTACTTGAAGGTAAAGTTTCGGTCTCCATGAAAATGGCGAAGGAACAGGAGAAAACGGAAAAGACTGCGGTGAAAAAGAAGAAAAAAACGGCTGGGGTACTGCTTTCAAATGAACAGGAGGCACTCTTTGAAAAGCTGCGTCAGCTCAGGATGGAGATCGCAAAAGAAGAAAAAGTTCCGCCATATATTGTGTTCTCGGATAAGACCCTGGTACATATGTGCCAGGTGAGGCCGGAAAATAAAGCGCAGATGCTTAAGGTAAGCGGTGTTGGGAAATTTAAGTATCAGAAGTATGGGGAGAGCTTTCTAGAAGTGATATTGAATTGACACACGTAATAATACGTAGTATAATTGCAAGTAAAGAAAGGAGCCACATAAGAATGCCGATAACTCCCAAGGAGATGATAAGACTTCTCAAAAAGAATGGAACAGGCAATTCTAAAACAGGCGGGGATAACAGATAGATAGTATAAAAATGGAGGTGTCTTTATGGGCAAAATGTTTTATCCTGCGATCTTTCATCAGGAAGAAGGTGGATTCTGGGTGTCCTTTCCAGATTTGCCGGAGTGTTATACAGAGGGGAATGATATGAAACATGCTTATGAAATGGCAGTGGAAGCACTGGGGCTTGCACTTGTTAGCAGGAAAACGGAAAAAGAAATGATTCCTGAACCATCAAGTCCGGAAAACATTCATGTAGAAGATGGTGTGTTGGTTGTAATCAGTTTTGACATGATGGAATATCAGAAAAAGCATAATTCAAAAGCCGTTAAAAAGACATTGAGCATCCCTGAGTGGTTAAATGAAGAAGCTATGGCGTTGGGAATTAATTTTTCACAAGTCCTTCAGGAAGCTTTGATTCAGAGAATTCAAGCAAAGGGAAGAGGATAATGTACATCACGTATGAGATAATTAAGTCTTCAAGGAAAACAATAGCAGTGGAAGTGCGCCAGGACGGTTCTGTCCTGGTACGCGCTCCGCGGAATTGTCCACAGTCCAGAATTGACACATTTCTAAAAGAGAAACAAGCATGGGTTCTTGCCAAAGTGGAGGAACAGAAGGAGAAAGAAGCGGATTCGATGAAAATCCAGCCGCTCAGTGAAGCGGAGCAAAGATTGTATAGAGATAAAGCGAGAGAAATTTTTGAACAGAAGGTTTCCTATTATGCCCAAATGATGGGTGTCAGTTACGGAAGAATTGCGATTCGCGACCAGAAGACCAGATGGGGAAGCTGCAGTGGCGAAGGAAATCTGAACTTCAATTGGAGGCTGATATTTGCCCCGGCGGGAGTGCTGGATTATGTAGTGGTGCATGAGCTCGCTCATCGGAAGGAAATGAATCATTCTCCACGCTTCTGGAAGGTTGTGGAAGATACCATGCCGGAATACAGGAAGTATCAGAAGTGGCTGAAGGAGAATGGGAGAGGACTTCACAGGTATTGATTGAAAGGATTTTTGGAAAATGTGATAACTGCCCTGGGAACGGCATTTATTGACAGTGCAGTTGAAATCTGCAGCTGGTTACAGTTGTTTGAGTCAGAAGAAGAGAAAGAATGTTTTATACAATTGTATACTGGATTGTAACAAGAAATGGGAGACATGAGGAAAAGCTGAATTAAATATAACTGGATCAATCACCTGTTTGTTACTTTGAGAGATTGTGATTGATCCACTTATTATCGCTCGTTACACTAGTGTTCTAGCAATCGTACCCCCATCTTAAGATTTCCGGCTTCGGATATTCCACCCCAAAAGTTTCAATCTCAATTTTCTTAATAAATTCATCTGTAATAGGCTGCTTAATTACAATATCAGGCCCTTCTGAATGATCGGTAATGTCACGAAGAGGAACATTTTCAATACGTTCTATTTCCTCAAACCCATCGATAACCCGTCCGAAAGCAGCAAATTTGCCTTGGAGTCTTTCCTTAACATCGTCGGATAATGTAATAAAGAATCCGCAACCATGCGCTTCTTTGCTTGCGTCACCGGCCATGCCCAGAACACCTTTTCCAAATTGAATTGGATTGTTAAATCCATTAGAAGCAAACTCCCCGTTAAGTACCAGGTCGCAGTCAGGTTCTTTTGAAAAATCATAAGTTGACTGAATGACAAAGCCCGGAACAACACGAGAAATGAGTCGATTAGTGTACATACCCTGCGTTATGCACCATATAAAACTATTTACAGTGTTTGGCGCATATTCGGGATAGAGTTCGGCGGTAATAATTCCCTGATTCGTATATATTTTTGCAATTGGATGTTTCATCAGAGTCACCTCGTTCATTTATTCTGATCTTATTATACTACAGAACCCCCAATAATGAAAAATAAAAAAAGATTTTATTGAGAGTAAATGGTATTATGATAAAAGTGGATAAAATCCGGAAAGGGAAAAAGCATAGTGGGATAAAGTCATTGAATGTGGCTAATAACTCTTTTGAAGGAATCTTTAGCATAAAGGAGTGAATTTCGAATGTTTCAAACGAAGAAAAAGAAGATTATCAACTATCTTAATGAGAAAAATACGGCGAATGCTGAGCTCTCACCGTTTGATCTTTTATTATCTGATTATATTAGTGGTGAACTAAAAATCAGAATGGAAGAAATGGATATTGTAAAACCAGACATATATATTGATTGGCTTCCGGATTATAAATGTATAGGGATTCAGGGGAAGTATAAGCAATATTATGTGGATTTACAGGTTGAGCCAACAGAGATTTCGATTGGATGTGATCCGGATGAACCGGATGAGCACACTGTATTTCCTTTAGAAAGCAGAGATCAGATGTATAAAGCAGTAAAAGATATACTGGTTTATTTGAAGTAATGATTTTGAATGGAAGAGGCTTGTTATGAAGAAATACACAATTGGTTTGATTATAATGCTATTGGCTTTGCTATCGTTAATAGGCTGCGGCAGAGACGAGAAGACAGATTATAGCGAGTATACTTTTTTCACCGATATTGATTGGTGTCGGGAGACAGAGATTGATGTAGAGCATATCTGTTTTTCTTCGGATGGCAGTTTCAGTTATTATTATGGATGCGGGAATCCTGCGAATGATTCTGATTTATGTGAGGGTTATACATATGATGATGAAGGCAGAAACTGGGGAACAAATTCAGTGTTCTTTATGGACGGAGGTATGAGAGAATGAATGAACTTCTTTTTGGAGCAGCATACTATGAGGAGTATATGCCATATGATCGTTTGGAGCAGAAAGTGGATTTGCCGGAATATGCTTATCCGATTATTGTACGAAAGGGAACGAATGATTTCGGTAAAAAAGTCAAATATTTCTTAAACTACTCCGCTGAAGCAAAGAAGGTGCCATATACTTATGAAGATGGCGTGGAATTGTTATCCGGAAGACGGATTGAAGCACAGGAAATGCTGGAGATTCCGGCATGGGGTGTTAAGATTATTGAGGGATAGCCTCTTCGATATATATAATAGCGTACACGGAATCGATTCCGTGTACGCTAATCTTATAGTCTATTTCTTACGTGGAACGATCTCCAGCCAGTATCCGTCCGGATCGGCGATAAAGTAGATTCCCATGGCAGGATTTTCAAAGCAGATGCAGCCCATTTCTTCATGCAGTTTATGGGCGGCTTCGTAGTCATCTGTCCGGAAAGCAAGGTGGAATTCACATTCACCGAGATCATACGGCTGTGGATGATCCTGAAGCCAGGTCAGCTCCAGTTCAAAATCGCTCTCGTCATTTCCAAGATATGCAATGACGAAATCTTCACCGTTCACACGGCGTTTCTCTTTGAGTCCCAGAGCTTTCTCATAAAAGGCCAGAGATTTGTCCAAATCTGTTACATTGTAATTTTCATGATACATTTGAAATTTCATAAAGGTCCTCTTTTCCGCGCGGATGCGCATGATTGATAGTAGAATAAATGGGGATACCGATTATTTGGCATCTGCGGTTTCTGTCAGAATAATCCGGTTCTCATACTGCGGATATTCTGCAAGAAAACGTGTGATGATCTCAGGCTGTTCCCAATAATGCATGGGATAAATGCGGTCGCAGGATATTTTCTTCAAAAAATATAACATGCCCCGGGCATAATCGTTCTCCTGTCTTGGATCCAGAACAACGAAAGCTGCAGTCAGTGCCGAGCCGTCAAGATCCTGAGCCAGTGTATCGATCTCTTTCCGGTAGCTTCCGGTCATCTGCCGGTTGTAGGAGTCGGATTCTTCTTCCCATACCCAGTCGTTCAGATCACCTGCGTGGTAGAAGCATTCTTCCTTGTCGCGAATGAGAAATGCCACTCCTTTATCCGTAGAAAGAAAGGTTGACAGTGTCTGTCCCTGTGGCAGGCTGTAGGTGCGGCGGGACGAAACAGATAGGAGAGGGATGTCCTTGGGAACCGTTCTCCCTGAAATGTCACGCGACAAAACGGCATGAATCTGTTCCATTCCCATGTCCTTCAGTAAAGAGAATACGGAAGGATGATAATGATCTGCGTGTTTGTGGCTGGCCAGTACCAGAATGGGTTTCTGCGGATTCAGCTCCGGGAGTTCTCCCTTAAAATAATCAAACAGATAATAGCAGCTTTCGGTTTCTGCCAGAAAACAACTGTGGTGAATATAGGTCACTTTCATAAGCATTTCCTTTCTGTCGGATTTTGATCTACCGGTTTATTTATAGTAACTGTTCAGAGCCAACCTCGAAAACACTTCGTGTTTCCTCAGTGTGGCGTATCCGCCAAATAGATTTGTACAAAAAAGTGCTCATGAATGCAAGCATTCAACGCCCTTTTTTGACAAATCTGCTTGGCTCTGAACAGTTACATTTTACAATATTGAGAGGTTTTTTACAAGAAGGTGTACATTGCTATTTCTATGGGGGATTGGTATAATACGAAGAGAAACGCTGCCTCTATATATATAATAGAGGAATCGGGGACATGGACCCGGAAAACAAATAAAGAGAACACTCTGATCGAATGGGCAGGTCAGACAGAAAATAAGAGAGGGCGAATGCCCGGAAAGGCAGATAATTATGGAAAACAGCAAAGCAAAAGATCAGAAAGTACTTCAGATGGTCCGCAGTCAGAAGGAGATGTATGTGATTTTTTCGGAATGTACGAAAATGCCGTATGTAGTGTGTGATCCGAAAACATATGACGATGAAATTCTCATCTATTTCAATGTAGACGAATGCAAAAACAAAGTAAGACAACTTATGAATGAAAAAATTCCGGTAAAAATCGTTAAAATCGAAAATCGGAGTTTCCTCGAGTTTTATGTCAGCCTTTATCCGATGGGGGTAAATGAGATCGTATATGATCTGGGATTGCCGAAAGAGATAAGAATACAGCTGGCGGATCTGGTGACCAGGAAGAACGACGGGAAGATGCCGAACGGACAGGAACGAATCGAAAATTCCGAATTTCAACTGACGGCACTTTACTATATGCAGGAGGCGCGGAGACTTCCGCAGGAAAAGGTTCTGGAAAGTGAAGAACTGCGCGAACTGAGCGAAGAGATGATGGCACATTTCCAGAAAGGAAAGTATTTTGTTGTATCTAAAGAAGGAAAAGAGATGGTGATTCTCAAACAGAAAGATGGAAAAGTATTTCAGCCGATCTTTACAGACGTGCAGGAGCTTGGAAAATTCCTGAGTGTACACCGTAAGGAGAAGCTGCAGACCGGAATCGTAGAAGCGGGAAAACTGATTGAAATACTGGTGCCGGGAGCCGAGGGCGTAGCGGTGAATCCCTTTGGTGTGAATCTTCAGATGAAAATGCAAAAGAAACAATAATGAAAGAAAACGAAAGTAAAAATAAAAAAATAAAAAATAATCAAAAAAGGACTTATAATTTTCGCAAAAGTATTGTATAATGGATACGATATCAAAATACAACTCAAATGGAGGGTAAAACAATGAAAATTGCAATCGGCTGTGATCCAAATGCAACAGAGTACAAAACAATCTTAACACCGTTCATCGAAAGTCTCGGACATGAATGTGTAGATTTCGGAAGTGATGATCCGATTTATGCAAATACTGCAATCCGTCTGGCTGAGGCTGTAGCTGCAGGGGAGTGTGAACGGGGAATTCTCATCTGCGGGACGGGTATCGGTGTATGTATCGCTGCAAATAAAGTAAAAGGAGCATATGCAGCACTAGTGAATAATGTATATCAGGCACAGAGAGCCCAGCTTAGTAACAATGCAAACATCATCACGATGGGCGCACAGGTTACCGGAATTGAACTTGCAAAATGTCTGGTTAAAGAGTACTTAAGTGTATCTTATGATCCGAATTCACGTTCTGCCCCGAAAGTAGCAAGAATTACAGAGTACGAGAATGAAAAATAAGAAAAATAAGAGATAATAATCAGAGAATACCGTCGTAAAAGATAAGCATCGAGCGAAGCAGAAAACTTTTCCGGCGGTATTTTCATTGCCATGCATATGTCAAAGATGTCCAGTGGATCTTTTTTAATTGCCATGCATATGTCAAAAAGGTCCAGTGGACCTTTTTTAATTAAAAGTTTACAATCCTGTTATTGAATATCTGGGGCGCAGGTTCTATAATGTGCATATTAGAGTATAGAAATGGAGATTTTTTTATGTTTTTTAGCGCTTATGGAATGATTGTGAAAGCAATTTATACTTTTTTTCAAACATTGATCTATGTAGTGCCTGCACTCCTGATTGCAATTTCCATGCATGAATTCGCACATGGATATATGTCTTATCTTCTTGGGGATCCGACACCGAAGATGGACGGAAGGCTGACACTGAATCCGTTCCGTCATCTGGATGTATGGGGAACCTTGTGCCTGCTGGTTTTTCATGTCGGATGGGCAAAGCCGATCCGGGTCAATACACGGAATTATAAAAATAAACGAAGAGATATGATTCTGGTGGCAGCAGCGGGGCCTCTGATGAATTTTATTCTGGCGTTTCTGTTCATGCTGCTTTACGGTCTGATCTACAAATTCGGAACCAGCGGAGTGCTCTTGAATTATCTATATGTGTTGAGTTATTATGGGGCACAGCTGAATGTGGGACTTGGGGTATTCAACCTGATTCCGGTGCCGCCGCTTGACGGGGCAAATATTCTGGCAGAGATCGTGCCTGCGGTTAACAGATTTTACAGCCGTTTCCGGCAATATGGATGGCTGATTCTGCTGCTTCTTCTCGGAACAAGAGTGCTGTATGTTCCGATGGAAGCGCTGATGAGTGCGATACTGAGTGTGCTGAAGAATGTGGTATGGTTCATACTGCGGATCGGCGTTGTTGTGGGAAGCGGCGGAGGAACCATTTTATAGTGGACTAAGGGGGAGTGAAGATGGGGGAATTACAGAATCATGCAGTGGAGATCATCCGCGAAGTCAAGAAAGCTGTTGTCGGAAAGGATGATGTGATCGAGCAGATCATGACTGCGATCATAGGAGGCGGCCACATTCTGATCGAGGATATGCCGGGGGTCGGGAAAACGACGATGGCACTGGCATTTTCCAAAGCGATGGGAATTCAGGAAAAGAGAGTACAGTTTACGCCGGATGTGATGCCGGCGGATCTGACCGGTTTTTCCATGTATCAAAAGGAAACCGGAAGATTTGTTTACCAGCCGGGAGCTGTGATGTGCAATCTTTTTCTGGCGGATGAGATCAACCGTACTTCTCCGAAGACGCAGTCAGCGCTTCTGGAAGTTATGGAGGAAGGATGTGTGACGGTGGACGGTGTGACGCGAAGCACCGGAAGGCCGTTCGTAGTTATTGCGACCGAGAATCCGGAGGGGTCGGCGGGGACACAGCTTCTGCCGGAATCGCAGCTGGACCGCTTTATGATCTGTATCCGGATGGGGTATCCGACGGTAGAGGAAGAGGTAGAGATTCTAAAGCGCCGTCAGATGGGCAACCCGGTGAATGAAGTGCAGAATGTGACGGGAGCGGAGCAGATCCTCTGGATGCAGGAAGAGGCATCTCAGGTGTTTATCCACGATTCCGTGTTTGAATATATCGCCAATCTTGCAAAGGCAACCAGAGAACATGAGCTTCTGACTGCCGGACTCAGCCCGAGAGGAACAGTGGCACTGGCGGCGATGGGGAGGGCAAGAGCATGGCTGAAAGGGAGAAATTATGTTCTGCCGGGAGATATCCAAACGGTATTTGGAAGCGTTGCGCTTCACCGGATCCGCCTGAATACCAAAGCGAAAGTGGGACATGCAAGGCCTGAGGAGATCCTGGAGCAGGTCTTAATGCAGGTGAAGGAACCGAATGTAAGGAAGAGATAATGTTTCGATAAAAGCGGGGAGCATGGGGAGACTATGATCAAACGTGCATGTATTTATATGGCGGCGGTATTGCTGACATTATATTGTTTTTTCCTGTATGAGGATGAAATCGTGGCGGCCATGCTGGTGGCCGAATTGATCTATTTTCCGCTGGCGTTCGGGTATCTGATGCTGCAGAAGAGGAAGATCATTGTCGGTCTGGATGACGTTCTGCCAATTGCGGAAAAGAATCAGGAAATTCCGGTTCGGCTGAGCATGAAAAATGCTTCATCCTGGGCTGTGGCGCGGTATCGAATTGAACTGTCCGTGGAAAATGAATTTACCGGGGAAGCGTTCCGGCATGAAGTGAGCGGGACGGTGAAGGCGGGGCAGGAAGAGAAGGAAGTACTTCTGCTACGTTCGTCCAGATGTGGAAATCTGATCATCAGACTGGAAAAGTGCTGGCTCTATGACAGCCTGGGAATATTGAGGGCAGCTTTGCTAAACGGGAGAAGAGCTGCGTTTCGGCGACGCCGGGAGATGGCGGTACAGCGGCAGTCGGTGGGAATTCTTCCCGATTGCCATCTGATTCCGGTGGAGGTGACGAGACGCACACGGGAATTTCCCGCGGATGCAGATGAGTACTCGGAGCGGGAGAGCGGAGACGATCCGTCAGAGACGTATCAGATCCGAGCGTACAGGGAGCAGGATTCGATTCATGATATTCACTGGAAACTGTCGGCAAAAGCCGATGAGCTTCTGGTCAAGGAACATGGAAGACCGCTTGGCTGTGTGGTCTTGCTCTGGCTGAATCTGGAAAAGAAACCCGGGCAAAGGAGAACGCGCCGGAACAAAGACTCCAGAAAAGAGAAACGGATCGCCTCTGGGGTTCTGGAGACGGCAGCCTCGATTTCATTCTCCCTGGTGGAAGCAGAGTGTGTGCATATGGCAGCATGGTATGAGAAGGCCAATCAGAGAATCTGTAAAAAGAGGATCAGTCGGACGGAACATGTTTATGAGCTGATGAACCGTCTGCTTTTTGTGGAGGAATACGATCATTCGGATGAAGTGGAGGCTTTATATGAGGAAGCCTTCCGCGGGGAACAGTTCAGTACGAAGCTGGAATTGTGTTCAGACGGTACTTTGCTGGTACATGGGGAGAAAAGGTGTGTTGTTCCGGCAGACGAGGAAAAGATCGCATGGGAAGAGATGTATCTGATTGTATAGTTCCGGTTCAAGGGGAGAAGATGAGGGGCCAAGATGAATGGATTAGAGATTATAGACCGTTCAAAAAGAGAACAGACGGCAGGATATGCGGTAAAAGAAGCGGCAGCAGTGTACGGAATGCTGGTGCTGGTTTTTGCCGCATATTTTTCTGTTTTTGAGGTCCATAACCGGATCATAGAACTCTTTCTTCTGCCGATACCGGCATCAGGGATCGCTGTCTGGGCGGGCGGAAGAAATAACAGGAAATGGCTTTGTATTCTCACCGGTGTTACTTCGGCAGTACTGACGCTTACACCGTGGAATTTTCTGAATGGGATTTCCTGTTTTGCAAATGATTATATCCGGCTTAACAACGAGTTTTATGGGGTGAGCCAGCCGTTTCTTAAGGTGGATGAGATTCCGGCAGATATTCTGGCGGCTCTGCTTGGAACCCAGATTCTTCTGGCACTTCTTCTGAAACTGGCGGGAAATTCAAAGCATGGCGCACGCGGAAATGTCTTAGTGATCCTGGTAAGCGCCCTTCCGGTGGCAATGGCTGCCACGGTCGGTAAAATGCCTTCGACAGCCGCTTCCTGGTGTCTGCTTGGTGGAACGATCTTTTATTTAAAATGGAAGACGTGCGAAAGTGTGCCGCTGAGAGAAGTGGCCGGAATCCTAATGATACTGGGCGTTCTGTTTGGGTGTACGCAGGCATGCATGCCGTATATCCGGACATATAAACTGGAGCATGAGGATCGCCTGATTGAGATCTATGACAGACTGACCCAGATGCAGCAGATCGATATGCAGGGGATTCTGGAAGCCCGTTTTGGTAAAGAAGGGACTTACTCAGGAGGAGGGATTGGAAAAGGAAATCTGGAACATCTGAGTGAATTCAAGCCCACCGGCGAGAAAGCACTGGAAGTCATAGTGACGGAAAAACCCAGGGAAACACTGTATCTAAGAGCATATACCGGGGTAAATTATACCGGAAGGGCATGGGAGAAAGAAACGGCTTCTGCATTTCGGCAAGGCATGCCGTCGGCCTTGGGTGAATCCGGCCGCAGGGCACTGATGAACGAACCGTTTACAAGGATCAGCGATGGGACGGCCGGTTCGGAACAACAGAAGATCGTCATCCGCAGAGAAGGAGCTTCTTCCGATTATTCTTATATACCGTATTTTGCGGAAGTAAAGCAGAATGATAAAATCTATCTGGATGCCTGGGTGAAAGGAAGATGGACGGATGAACAGGAGTACAGCTACTTCCCGGCGGCAGAGGCAGAAGGAATATCATCGGGAAAGCTTGCCGAAGAGTCTGATATCTGGAATGAATACAGGACATTTGTTAAGGAAGAGTACAGCACGGCTCCGGACGGACTGGAGCAATTGAAAGCATTAACCCGTTCGATGGATCACAGCAATGTGGAACAGATGTCAGATGAGATCGATTGGCTTTTTGGGGAAACGCTGGGACTTCGTTACAGTAAGACACCGGGAGAAGTGCCGGAAGGAAAAGAATTTACGGAATATTTTCTGACAGAGAACCGGAAAGGGTTCTGCGTTCATTTTGCTTCGGCGTCAGCGCTCATATACAGGATGTGCGGCTATCCATCACGGTTTGTTGAGGGATATGCAGTCCCCTCTAATGCATTTGTGCGAGAAGAGGACGGAACTTACCGTGCTGCGGTGACGGATGAGATGGCACATGCATGGTGTGAGACGTTTGACGATGAGATTGGCTGGGTGGTGCGGGAGCATACGCCGCCGTACCTGGATGAGACCGATGCGGCAGGCGCTTCTGATGGCTGGGAAAACGAAAAGCCGGATACCATGGAAAATGAAGAGAAACCGGCTCAAACAGCTCAGACCCAGGAAGAGGCTCAGCCGACGCAGCCGGAAACGGAGACAGATGATGGGGGGAACGTGGCAGATGAGCTCGAACAGAAGGCGGATGCCGCGGAAAATCCTGATAACGATGAAGTGAGAAATGTGCCGGGGTCTTTTCAAACGATTGTAAAGAAAATGGCAGTTGTCGCAGCAATGGCGGCGGGAGTGGCATGTCTGGTTCTGTTCATTTTCGCTGTATTTGGAGGCCTTGTAAGGCAGAAACGATATGCCGGTTTCCGAAGGAGAAAAGAGAATCGGGGAATCGCCAACCTGTATCAGGCCGTATATGAAATTTGTCTGTTTGACGGCATGGAGCCGGATCAGCAAGATGAGAGGATGACTCTGGAAAAAATGAAAGCACAATTCACCCAGCTTTCAGAGGAAGAGTGGGAATGGATGTATCTGTGCGCGGAAAGGGCTGCGTTCTCCGGTGAGGAGATCACAAAAGAGGAACAGAAGCAGATGTTCCGGTTGTACCAGAAATTCCGCAGGGCATACCTGAAGACGTTGAACAGAAAAAAGAAATTCTGGTTCTTATATGGGAAAGGATTGTAGATGTAAAAATACCGGGTCGGCAGGGTGCCGCCCGGTATTTTTCTATTCTTTTGATGGCTCTGTTTTGGTCGTTGCGGTTCTGGCACTGATGCCGTTGATCTCAACACGGTCGTCGACTGCGATGACCAGGCATTTTCGGCCGTCGATGATGCGGGTCTCGACCAGATCGGCGCATTCCGGATTCACCTGAATGGTAATGTCCGGTGTTTTAATCTCAAATTTCTTCGTGTTCGCGACATTGGCGGCCAGGAGAGAAGTGTTCTCTCCGGCGGCAGCATCAAACTGTTCGTCGAAGGTTTCCAGTTTCGCTTCTTCCACACCGCTTTTGGCGAGCAGATATTTCACTTCTGCTTTATCCAGTGCAAGTGGTTCCGGATTTTCTGCGTTCTGCTCAATCAGTTCGTTCAGGTTCTCATGGATATTTTTGACTACTTCATATTCGCAGTCGTCACCAAGTGTTTCCTCGATCAGAGCTTTGAAGGTTTCCTTCTGGCTCCCGGCTGTGAGCGGAGGTACGCAGCCGAGCAGGACATCGGTGAGGCCGTTGGAAAGGTTCTCTGCATTCTTGGAATAATACAGGAGACTGTGGATATCGGTGCTTCGGTCGTTAAATGCCGGGAATAAAAATCCGGCATCCGGCATTTCCACGATCCAGTCGCGGATCCTTTCATGGAAACTGTTTTCATCGGCGTGATAGCTGAGCGCCGGTTTGGAGAGTTTGACCGGACAGAAGCAGCAGAGGATGTAGTCAAAGACTTCATCCGATGCGTCAAACATTTCTGTTCCGTCTGAAGCTTTTCCGGGAATATCATAAACAGCGTGTATCAGCAAAATCAGATAATTTTCCGGGAAATCATAGGAATCAATTACCCGATTGTAGAATTCGGTGAGAAGGTCATCGTCAGTTAGACGGCTGTTCCTCAGCTTCAGGAGAAATTCCTGCGTACCGCCTTCGGATTCCGTCTCAAGCGGGAATTCCATGTTTAAAAGATTTTTCCCGATGGTACCGGAAAGGGATTTGCGAAAAATATCAAAATATTTGAACATCTCCTCTTCCGGAAGGGAGAGGAATGCTTCTTTCAGTTCCGTCTTTTTCTCTTTTTCCCCGTCTACATAACATCCGCAGATCCGGGTGATCGCGCAGTTATGTGGGGTGAATTGTTTCTTGATTTCAGTCACTTCTTTTTTATTCATATGTAGATTTCTCCTTTGTCAAAAGAATTTTGTCAGCGTGATTAATAGTATAGCGCAAATCGGGTAGATAGACAAATATAAAATATTTATTAAATTGATTAAAAGAGAAAATTCTTCATTGATTCTTGATTTCTCTAAGAATAAAATAAAACAATAGGCAGAAATCATCTGCAGAATTGAGGGGTTAATAGAGACGACAGGAGGACTAGACAAGATGTCGAAATTTTGTGTAAAAAAGCCATATACCGTATTGGTAGGTATCGTGATGGTGCTTGTTCTGGGATTTATCAGTTTCACCAGGATCACGACCGATCTGCTGCCGAGCATCACGTTGCCCTATGTTATGGCGATAACGACTTACCCGGGGGCGACGCCGGAAAAGGTGGAAAGCTCTGTGACAGAACCATTGGAGAGTTCGCTCGGTACGGTGAATGGTGTAAAGAATGTGACCAGTAATTCCGCGGAGAATTACAGTCTGGTCATACTGGAATTCGAAGAGGATACGAATATGGACAGCGCGATGGTCAAGCTGTCAACTGCCGTGGAACAGCTGAGCAGCGTCCTCCCGGACGAAGCGGGAACGCCGATGCTGATGGAACTGTCGCCGGATATGATCCCTACGATGACGGTGAGCCTTGATTATGATGGAATGGATGTGAAAGAACTCAGCAAGTTCGCGGAGGACACATTGATTCCTTATCTGGAACGTCAGGACGGCGTGGCGAGCGTGAACAGCACGGGGCTTACCGAGGAAAAAGTAGAGATCCGTCTGAACCAGGCAAAGATCGATCAAGTAAATGACCGCCTTCTGGCGAAAATGGACAGTACTTTTGCCGAGGCTAAGGCGACGCTGGATGAAAAAGAGAGTGAATTAAACGCAGCGAAGGGTGAGATCGCCAGCGGTAAGAAAGAGTTGGAGAGCCAACAGGATTCCACCTATGATGAACTGGCAAAATACAGCCAGCTGATGGATGAAACGATGGCAACAGCGTCTGCCTATCAGGCGCAGGTGACCGGACTTCAGACCAGCCAGGCGGCGCTTTCGGCAGAAAAGGATGCTTATCATGAGCAGGTCGTCCCGGCATATAATCAGCTGAATGAAGTGGTGGCGCAGGTTGGTGCCATGATGGGAGTTCCGGATCTCAGTATTTCTGCGATTCTTGCCGATGAGAGCCAGACAACCTATCAGCAGGTGAAGATGACTCTGGCAAATATGGCACAGATGCAGCCGGATAATCCGGAGCTTCAGACGATGGTAGAGAATTTCACATGGGAGAATCTTTCCATGATGGAAGAGAAGGTAACGGTACGGCTTCCGCAGATCGATACGGAGCTTGCCAATCTGGATACCGAGATCGCTGCGGCGCAGGCCGTGCTTGCTCAGGTGAACAGTCAGGTCGCTGAAGCAAAGAACAATTACGCTTCCGTGGAGAAAGGAAAGCTTTCCGCTGCAGCTGCATTTGGCGCGGCTTCCGCACAGCTTTCGGCGGGAGAGAGCCAGCTTGCATCGGCACAGGCTCAGCTTGATGAGGCAAGAGAGCAGTATAAGACGGCAAGAGAGACGGCGATGAAGAACGCCAATATTGATGCGCTTGTAGATATGGATACTTTGTCCGGACTGATCTATGCGCAGAACTTCGAAATGCCGGCAGGCTACATAAAGGAAGGCGAGAAACAATTCCTTCTGAAAATCGGTGACAATTTCGACACGCTGGATGAACTCAGGAATACTCTTCTGTGCAGTCTGGACGGAATCGGTGATGTCAGGCTGTCGGACGTGGCGGATGTGACGATGATCGATAATTCCGGCGAAAGTTATGCAAGGATCAACGGAAATGATGCGGTTATGCTGAGTATCATGAAATCATCCACGGCAGGGACCTCGGATGTTTCCAACAATCTGAATGATGTGATAAAGGAACTGGAAGAAACGTATGAGGGACTACATATCACTTCATTGATGGACCAGGGAGATTATATTAAACTGATCATTCAGTCTGTTTTAAAGAATCTGATCTACGGTGCGATTCTGGCAATCATTGTGCTGGCATTGTTCTTGAAGGATGTGAAGCCGACGATCGTGGTTGCGTTCAGTATTCCGCTCAGTGTATTATTTGCGATTGTATTGATGTATTTCTCAAATGTAACACTGAATATTATTTCTCTGTCCGGGTTGGCGCTTGGAGTCGGAATGCTGGTGGATAACTCGATCGTCGTGATTGAAAATATTTACCGGCTCAGAAGTATGGGAGTTCCGGCCCCGAAAGCCGCGGTTCAGGGAGCAAAACAGGTGTCCGGTGCAATTTTTGCTTCAACTTTGACCACTATCTGTGTCTTTCTTCCGATCGTATTTACAAAAGGTATGACTCGGGAACTATTTACGGATATGGGGCTTACCATTGCTTATTCGCTGATCGCCAGCCTGATCGTGGCACTTACCGTTGTGCCGGCCATGAGTTCGACCGTGCTGAAGAAGAGTACTGCGAAAAAGCACCCACTGTTTGATAAAGTGATGATCCTTTATGATAAATCACTTCGCTTCTGTCTGAAATGGAAAATTGTTCCGCTTGGCCTTGCGATTGCGCTCTTGGTCGGCGCCGTATATGGAACCACGAAAATGGGACTGGAGCTGATCCCGAATATGAGCAGCAATACGATCAGCGTTTCTCTGGCAATGAATGAGGAAATGGATCAGGATACCATTTATCGGAACGTCGATGAACTGACAGCACAAATTGCAGATATCGAGGGCGTAGAAACAGTCGGCGCCATGTCGGGAGGAACTGCCATGAGTGTTATGTCGCTGAGTGGCACTTCGACCGGAGAAAAACAAACGCAGTTCACGTTCTATGCACTTTTGGACGAAGAGCATGAAAATGACGGTGATGCGATCGGTAAACAGATCGCAGAGCTTGGAAGCGGTCAGGAAGAAAAATATGAGATGGAGGTCTCTTCGTCCGGAATGGATATGTCCTCTCTCGGAGGAAGCGGAATCGAAATCGATATTCAAGGACAGGATCTGGATACACTCCTTGCCATTAGTGAGGATGTGAAAGGCATGTTGGAACAGGTCGAGGGCCTGGAGGAGATTACGAATGGTCAGGAGGAGCAGGATCCGGGTATCAAGATCGCTCTGGACAAGGATGCTGCCATGAGAAACGGGTTGACGGTTGCACAGATCTATTCCGAACTGGCATCGGCGCTGACTACGGAGAAAACGGCAGCTTCTCTGACTCTGGAGGGAAATGAGTACAGTGTGATCATTGTCGATGAATCGGATATGCTGACGGCGGAAAATCTGATGGACTACACCTTTGAAACGACTTCGAAGGATGAAGAGGGAAATGATGTGACCGAGGAGCACAAGCTGAGCGAGTTTGCCAAAAAGGAAGATGCGAACAGCATTGCTTCGATCCACAGAGAAAATCAGGCAAGACAGATTTCGGTCAGTGCAGTGACACAGGATGGCTATAATACATCCCTGATCGGAAGAAAAGTCCAGAAGCTTCTGGACGAGTACGATGTGCCGGAAGGATATATCGTAGAGATGGCAGGTGAAGTAGTCAGTGTACAGGATACCATGACGGATCTGATCCAGATGATTGCGCTGGCGGTTGTGTTCATTTATATGATCATGGTTGCACAGTTCCAGAGTCTGTTGTCACCGTTCATCGTAATCTTCACGATCCCGCTGGCATTTACCGGAGGACTTTTGGCACTCTGGGGAACCGGACAGACTCTTTCCATGGTTGCGATGATCGGTTTCCTCGTGCTGGCAGGTGTGGTTGTAAATAATGGTATCGTGTTTGTGGATTATGTGAACCAGCTTCGTCTCTCCGGTATGGAGAAGAAAGAAGCACTGGTGATGACCGGCAAGACCCGTATGCGCCCGATTCTGATGACGGCGATGACGACGATCCTTGCAATGTCAACCATGGCATTCTCGCGGGATATGGCCTCTGCAATCGGAAAGGGAATGGCAACCGTAACGATCGGCGGTTTGGCCTATGCAACCCTGATGACCCTTTATATTGTACCGGTGATGTATGATATTTTCTTCCGCAGAGAACTGAAAGAAATCGATGTGGATTCAGATGTGGATCTGGATGCAGAATCCGCTGTAATATAAAACGCGGCTAAAAAGGTATACTGAAAAAGAGGGATGCCGGATAAAAAACGGCATCTCTCTTTATGATATTCAAGTATTATTTCAGCATTCCCATCAATACCTGGTTGACAAGCTTGCCGTCCGCTTTTCCTTTCACTCTCGGCATCAGCTCTTTCATGATCTTGCCTTTATCTTTACCGGTTGGCTCTGCAATTCCAAGTTCGGAAAGAACAGAAGCGATCACTTCTTTGATCTCGGCTTCGTCCATCATCTTCGGTGCATACTGTTCCAGAACAGCAAGGCGTTTCTCACATTCTTCCTTGATATCGGTACGGTCTTCCGGAGTCATCTCCAGAGTTTCTTTCACCTGTTTGATCTCTTTGAGGATTACCTGAACCTCTTCTTCTTCAGTCAAATCGGCACGTTTGTCGATCGCTTTGTTCTTAAGAGCAGCCAGAAGAGCAGATAAGGTTTCCTTGGTGTCTTTGTCTTTTGCTTTCATTGCAGCGACCATTGCGCTTCTTACTTCATCAATTTTGCTCATGTTACGATCCCTCCATTTATTATATAACCATTATTATACATGAATGTGAAAAAAATACCAGAGGAAATATGCGCGATCATCAAATCATTTGGAGATGATTGACATCCGGGCATTACAACTAATATAATGTAGGAGGGAAAATGTTCCATGATAAGGTATGTCTGAAGCGATCACAGAAGCTTCTATATAATGTATAAAGAGAGGAAAACAAAATGCAAAAGATACTGGATGATGCCGTTCGGGAAGGCAGAGATCTGACGTCGATGGGGAAGACGGCGGATTATATTCCTGAATTGGGAAGAGTCAATAAGGATTATCTTGGGGTATGTGTATTTACAAAAGAAGGAAAACGTTGGCAGAGCGGAGATTCAGATGTAAGATTTACGATCCAGAGTATATCAAAGGTTATTACACTCGCAGTTGCATTGGAGAAATGCGGATTCGAGAAAGTTTTTGCACGTGTCGGGATGGAACCGTCGGGGGACGCATTCAATTCACTGATAAAATTGGATCTGACGAGTGATCATCCTTTTAATCCGATGATCAATTCCGGAGCGATTGCGGTTACGAATTATCTGGTTTCCCTTGTGAACTTTGAAGAAATGCTTGATTTTACAAAGATACTTTGTCTGGACGATAAGATTGTGCTGGATGAGAAGGTATATCAGTCAGAGATGAATCATATTTCAAGAAATAAAGCAATCGCATATTTGCTTGAAAGCAAAGGAATTCTGGAAAACAGTGTTGAGGAGACAATAGACTTTTATGTGAAAATGTGTTCGCTGAGTGTAACAGCGGCAAGTCTGGCAGGCTTCGGCCTTGTATTGGCATCAGATGGGATTCATCCTGTCACAGGGAAAAGGCTGCTCGCCAGCAATGTAGTGAGGACAGTGAAAACGATCATGCTGACTTGTGGGATGTATGACGGTTCCGGGAAATTTGCTGTGGAAGTAGGCGTACCGTCCAAAAGCGGAGTTGGCGGCGGAATTCTGTCGGTTGCGGATAAGCGGATGGGAATCGGAATATTCGGACCTGCACTTGATGAGAAAGGAAACAGTGTCGCGGGGCAGTATGTGCTCAGAGAAATATCGGAGAAACTAAGGCTTCATATGTTTGAGGCGAATCATTTGGTATAAGCGCAAAAAGTGGAATATAGGATAAGGAATTATGGCAGTGTGTGAACTTTGTCCCAGAAGATGCGGGGCGGACAGGGAAAATGGAATAAAGGGTTTCTGCGGTGAAACGTCAGAAATCAGAGTCGCGCGTGCGGCGCTTCATATGTGGGAAGAACCGTGCATTTCCGGAGAAAATGGTTCCGGAACGGTTTTTTTTACCGGCTGCACGCTCCGGTGTGTGTTCTGCCAGAACCACGTCATTTCCGATGGAGAGGTGGGAAAGATCATATCTGTAAGAAGGCTGGCGGACATTTTTCATGAGCTGAATGAGAAGGGAGCAAATAATATCAATCTCGTGACGCCGGGACATTTCGCGCCGCAGATCATCCGGGCACTGGATCTAGCCAAGAATGAGGGGATGAAGCTTCCCATTGTGTGGAATTCCGGCGGGTATGAGCGGCAGGAGACACTGAAAATGCTGGAAGGTTATGTAGACGTGTTTCTGCCGGATTTTAAGTATTTAAATCCATTGCATGCGAAGAAATATTCGATGGCGGAAGACTATCCGGACGTGGCGAAGGCAGCAGTTGCCGAGATGGTAAGACAGGCAGGCTCCCCTGAGTTTGATGAGCGGGGGATCATGAGAAAGGGCGTGATTGTGCGCCATCTGCTCCTGCCGGGATGTCTTGCGGATGCAAAGCGGATCGTGGAATATCTGTATCAGACTTATGGGAACCGGATTTATCTCAGTCTGATGAATCAGTATACTCCGGTGGAGGCACTGGATCAGGAACGCTATCCGGAACTGGCGCGGAAGGTGCCGGATCATGCTTATGAACGGCTGGTGGATTATGCGATCTCGCTGGGGATTGAACAGGCATTTATTCAGGAGGGAGAGACGGCAAAAGAAAGCTTCATCCCTCCATTTACACTGGAAGGGGTATAAAAGAAAGATGAAAAGGCAAGTGAATATGAACGAAATTTCCGATGGGAAATTGTACGGGAGCAATGATATGGTAAAGGCAGATTGCGGCGATTGTGAGGGATGTTCGGCTTGCTGCAGGGGCATGGGGACATCGATCGTACTGGACCCGTTGGATGTCAATCGTCTTGCATGTGGACTTCAGATGACGTTCGAGGAACTGTTGTCCGAAAACGTGGAGTTGAATGTCGTGGACGGCCTGATTCTTCCAAATCTGAAAATGGTGGAAGAAAAATGCGGCTTTCTGAACGAAGAGGGGCGCTGCTGCATTCATCCCATCCGTCCGGGAATCTGCCGGCTGTTCCCGCTCGGGCGTTATTATGAAAACGGAGGATTCAGGTATTTTCTTCAGGTGAACGAATGCCGCAAGGAAAACCGTTCCAAGGTCAAAGTGAAAAAATGGATCGATACACCGGATCTGAAATCGTATGAAGCATTCGTAAATGACTGGCATAATTTTCTTCTTGCACTTGAAAAATATGTTTCCGAGAATCCGAAAGAGCAAAAGGCGGTCAGTATGTACATACTGCAGCAGTTTTATCTTTCTCCATATGAGGAGGCTGAGAATTTCTATACACAGTTTGCAAAAAGGCTGGCCAGAGGTTATGAAGAACTGGGATTGGAGTAGATATGACAAAAGAAGAATACATGAGAAGAAAGAAAATAGAGCAGCGTAAGCAGCGAAGACGCCGCCGGCAGATCAAAAAAATGATCCGGCTCGGGGTACTGGCCGGAATGCTTCTGATCTTCATCCTGCTTATTGTCGGAGCGGTCAGTCTCGTTCGGTTCCTTTTCTTTCGAGAGGACACAAAAGAAAATCAGGAGAGCCAGCCTGTCGTATCAGAAGAGGTCATTCAAAAAGAGTCTTCCACGATTCTGACGGCGGGTGATATCATGATGCATGATCCAATGCTGGTATCGAATCAGTATCTGCATGAAGACGGCACATATGATTACCATTCCGTTTTCAAATATATAGCCGGTGAGTATGAGGCGGCGGATCTTGCAGTTGTGAATTTCGAGACAACCATTGCGGATGGCGACTACACGGCCTACCCAAGATTCAAATCTCCGGAGGCGATTGCAACAGCACTTTCTGATAATTATGTTGATTTGTGCCTGTTGGCGAATAACCATATTTATGATAATCAGACGACAGGATTGATGCAAACCATTCAGGCGATGGAAGAGAATCATCTGCTTTACACCGGAGTGCGCAAAGATACTTCTGAAAAAAACTATTATGTAACAGAAATTGACGGAATTAAAATCGGAATCTTTAACTATGTATTTGATTCAGGAAGCGTTGATGGTCAGGAGATATCCATCAACTCGATTCCGGTCAGCGATGAAGATGCGCAGCGGATCAATACCTTTAATTACGGAGGGTTGGAACATTATCTTTACAGCGAGATCGAAGAAGGCCTCCAAGAACTGGAAACGCAAGGCGTAGAATACACAATCGCCTATCTGCACTGGGGAACAGAGTACGAAACAACGGAAAATGAACGTCAGCAAAATATTGCAAAAGAGCTTTGTGAACTGGGAATCGATGCGCTGATCGGCGGGCATCCGCATGTGGTACAGCCGGTAGATCTTCTCACAAATGAAGCAGGAACCCATCAGATGGTATGCGTCTACTCTCTGGGAAATCATTTATCAGACCAGAGAAAAGAACGGATTGATTTTGCTCCCGAGGGACATACAGAAGACGGGCTGATGGTGGAACTGATACTTGAAAAATCAGACGATGGTCAGGTTTCCCTTACGGGCATGGAGTTTATACCGACGTGGGTGTACAAGTCAGGCAGCAGCGATAATCCGAATTATTATATCTTACCATTGAATGATATGGAGACTTTGCTGAAAGAGACGGCAGATCTGGGAATCGAGACAGAGGCGAAGCAATCCCTGGCGCGGACTAATGCAATCATTGGAGAAGGAGCGGCAAAGATTGAGGCAGCCCTCCCGATTGCGGCAAAATAGAAAGAGGAGTGATGTCTATGAGACAAATGGAATTCAAAATGGAACGTCCCGGACTTGTGGAGGCAGGTCAGGAGGTAGAAGTCTCGGAAGGGAAAGTTGCAGCATACTTTTACTATACAATCGAGCCGGCTGTAGCGATGAGCGCCAACTTCAGATCCTGGGAACGACTTCAGTCAAAGAAAGGAAAAGTTGTGGATGTGAAGGAGACTCCGCGGGGGTTCTATGTGGTGTGTGAATTTGATGAAGACGATATAAAATAGAAGGAAGATGGAGCAATTTCATTATTGCTCCATCTGTCTCCCCAAAAACCCGGCCGCACATAGCGCCATTTTTAATTCTGTGTCACCCAATTTCTTTTTCCCTTCTTTGGCAAGAATTACGATCGACCCGATGGCATCTCCTTCGCAAATGATCGGGCTGATGACCTGACTATCGTATTCCTCCGGCTGTGCCGTAATAATTCTTGTAAATATTTTTTCCCCTGCGAAAGAGAGAAACTGCTGGCGTTTTGTAATTGCCTCGCTGAGCTGACGAGTGATCGATTGCTCAAGAAATTCCTTTTTTCCCGGTCCTCCGGCAGCGATCACCTGATCCATATCAGTTACACATACAAGGTATCCCAGCGTCTGTGCCAGACTTTCCGCATATTGTTTTGCAAATGTACTAAGTTCTCCGATTGGAGAATATTTTTTTAAAATAATCTCACCTTTGCGGTCTGTAAATATTTCCAAAGGGTCGCCTTCCCGAATTCTTAGAGTGCGGCGGATTTCTTTGGGAATTACAACACGACCGAGGTCATCAATTCGTCTTACAATTCCGGTTGCTTTCATAATAAAATCCTCCATTAACAGTATCTTTTGAATTTACTTTCCGTTTCTTTCCATAGTATTTGTAAATAGGAGGAATTTTATGCGCTTGTAAAAAATGAAGGCGTTTGAAGAAAGTGAAGGATTTTTGCGCATTCTGTCTCTTTTATTTTCCGGAATATCTGTTTCTGGGATATCCTCAATATAGCAGTTATCCTGAAAGCATCTTCCCTTTGACAAACTTAAAAGAGCCATCTCGCTATATTCTTTCAATTTGTAATTCTTGAGAATGCTTCCAATATTTTGTATTCCACTTGGAATCACTCTTTCCTTTACCCACGTAAGACTGATGTCTTCAGAAACGGTATATATCTTTTCATATTCACACCACATTGCCCAGAGCATACCCTAATTATTATTTGACGCGCGTCAAATAATAATCATTGCGTACTGTGTTCGTTCATAATTAGTTTTACAGGATGCTGTTTTAAAACTTCTGCCAGTTCTTGTGAATCATTTACAGTTTCCTGAATTATAATTCCACCGTAACCCACCTGCTGCAGGTTATGGCAGTCGCTGCCTGAGATCCGCTTTAAATCAGGATATGATTGAAGCCATGTATCCAATTTCTTGTTGTTATTTCCACTGTTTGGACGCTGATTGTATTCGACACCATCTAAAAAATCGGGATCGCGGGGAATGCATGGAGTTCTGAATGGATGAGCCTGATACAATACTGCTCCATATGAATGACAAAGTTCATATAGTTCTTTTTGACTCATAAAACAAAGATCAGGGTTTTGAAATAAGAAATCTTCATCGATTCCATAAATTAAAAAATCTTCTTCATTCGGCTCCAGGCGTATTTCTATTCCGAGCATGACTTTTATGCGATTCTCTGATGCTACTGATTTTGCTTTTCGATATCCCAATAAATATCTTTCGATTCGAGCTTTTTCTGTATTTCCAAAATGGACCAGAAGGTTATTGTCAAAATGATTAGTTATTACAATGGCATCGTAACCGGCTTTATTGTATGCTTTCACAATACTTTCTGCATCAGTTTCGGCACAGGGACTTCCTTCGTTGGTATGGACATGCATCTCTATTTTCATAGTGTACCTCCTTTATACAGTCTGATATGATATTTCATAGAATAATCATACCATTTAAGTTACGGGCTGCTGGCCCAAACGAAACACGATCTTTAACGTTACTATAAATATAAACGACAGCATCAACAAATCGCATAATAACTTTCCCTTTCCGTACCGTATTTCGTCCACAAGTGCCTGAATATCATCTTCATTATAGCCCCCATTTCCTCAGCGACACCGGAAAAAGCAGTCTGCGCTTTGCAGATTGCCTGAGCGGAGGCATTGCTGACTACAATTTCACCATTCTGTTTCTGAAAAAACAGAATTTTATCACCAGATTTCAGGCCGAGCAGACGGCGGATTTCAACTGGAACTGTAATCTGACCATTTGAAGAAATTTTCGCAAGATTCATAAAATCCTCCTTTCTATTTTTGAAATCTAAAGAAAACTTGAGATTAATTCTATCATATTCAATTCAAGGAAGAAAGTAAACGGAGTTATAGAAAAATGAAAAATTTGCATTTGACAATCAAATCAAAATGCCCATTCCTATCTCGCCCGGTTTGTGGTATCATAGAACACGGATTTAAAGAAACAGAATATAATCAATACAAAATCTGGAGAAAATGAGGTTGAGAGGAGAGAAGACTATGAGATCTCTTATGGTATATTTGAAAAACTATAAGAAGGAAACGGTTCTGGCGCCTTTGTTTAAGATGCTGGAAGCGTTATTTGATTTGTTTGTACCGCTTGTCATGGCGGCGGTGATCGACAAAGGAATCGCCAGAAGTGATCAGAGCTACATCGTGCGGATGTGCCTGCTTCTGATCGCGCTTGGAATCATCGGACTGACCTGTTCGATCACGGCGCAGTATTTTGCGGCGAAGGCGGCAACCGGATTTGCGACGGAGGTGAGACATGCGCTATTTGCGCATGTGCAGAAGTTTACATTTTCGGAGATGGATACGATTGGGACATCGACCCTTATCACCCGGATGACGAGTGACTTGAATCAGGTGCAGTCCGGGCTGAATCTGACGCTTCGTCTGCTGCTTCGTTCCCCGTTCATTGTTTTTGGGGCGATGATCATGGCGTTTATGATCGATATCAAAGCGGCTCTTGTGTTTGTGGTGGCGATTCCGCTGCTTGCCGTAATCGTATTTTCCATCATGCTGATGACGATGCCGCTCTATAAGAAGGTGCAGGCGCATCTGGATCAGGTCCTTCTGGTGACAAGAGAGAATCTGACGGGGGCGAGAGTGATTCGGGCATTTAACAAAGAAGAGGATGAAAAACGCCGGTTTGAGGAGAATAATCAGCTTCTCACCAGGGCACAGAAGTTTGTCGGAAGTATTTCGGGACTGATGAATCCGCTTACTTATATTGTGATCAACGGGGCGGTGATCGTGCTTATATACACCGGTGCGGTCCGGGTCAATATCGGGGAACTGACGCAGGGTCAGGTTGTGGCGCTGCTCAACTATATGTCCCAGATTCTGGTGGAACTGGTGAAGCTTGCGAATCTGATCATTTCAATCACGAAAGCACTGGCGTGTGCGAACCGGATCCAGAGCGTGTTTGAAGAAAAGCCGGATATGCAGGACGGAACGCTTGTGTGGAAGGCGGATTCGGATGAAAAACAGATCCCGAGAGTGGAATTTGAGCATGTTTCGCTTACGTACCAGGGTGCAGGTGCGGAGTCTTTAAGCGATATTTCTTTTAAAGCATATCAGGGACAGACGATCGGAATTATCGGAGGTACCGGTTCCGGGAAATCGTCTCTGGTAAATCTGATTCCGCGGTTTTATGATGCGACCCGGGGGGAGATCCGCATCGACGGCCGGAATGTAAAAGAGTATCAGATGGATTCCCTGCGGGAACGGGTCGGTATGGTCCTTCAGAAAGCTGTTCTGTTCAAAGGTACGATCGGCGCGAATATCCGTTGGGGAAAAGAAGATGCCACCGATGCGGAGATTGAAGAAGCGCTTGAAATTTCGCAGGCTAAGGAATTTGTGGATTCCAAAAAGGACGGACTGGATTTTAAAATCGAGCAGAGCGGAAGGAATCTTTCCGGCGGCCAGAAGCAGCGTCTGACGATAGCAAGAGCACTGGTGAAGAAACCGGAGATCCTGATTCTGGATGACAGTGCGTCGGCGCTGGATTTTGCGACGGATGCAAAATTAAGAAAGGCGATCCGGGAAATGAAAGAGCAGCCTACGGTGTTCATCGTATCCCAGAGAGCGTCTTCCATCCAGTATGCGGACCAGATTCTGGTGCTGGATGACGGAGAGCTGGCAGGCGTCGGAACCCACAGGGAGCTTCTGGAGAATTGTCCTGCTTATCAGGAAATCTATTATTCACAGTTCCCGAAAGAGAAGGAGGCGTAAGCAGGTGGAAGATAAGAAGAAAAAACAGTCGGAAACATTGAAAAAAGTATTTCGTTATCTTGGAAAATACCGGATTTTTGTTGTGATCTCCATTTTCCTTGCTGCCTTGACCGTCGCACTGACTTTGTATATTCCGAAGCTGACGGGTAAGGCGGTGGACTATATCGTAACCAAGGGGCAGGTTAATTTTACAGGAGTTTTCCTGGTGATGCTGCAGATCGGTGTCTGCGTATTGATCACGGCACTGGCACAGTGGATCATGAGTATCTGCAATAATAAGATGACCTATCAGGTAGTCCAGGATATTCGAAATGAAGCATTTAAGAAAATAGAGATTCTACCACTGAAATATATAGATGGGCATGCTT
Organism: Bariatricus sp. HCP28S3_D3; assembly: GCF_052065755.1. Lineage (NCBI taxonomy): Bacteria > Bacillati > Bacillota > Clostridia > Lachnospirales > Lachnospiraceae > Bariatricus > Bariatricus sp. HCP28S3_D3. Next base: position 128,792 of record NZ_JBQHTK010000004.1, read on the forward strand.
ACGGTGAAATCGTGAGCCGTGTTATTGCCGATGTGGATCAATTTGCAGATGGGCTTTTGATGGGATTCACACAGTTGTTTACCGGAGTGGCAACGATCGTCGGGACGCTGGGATTTATGCTTTCTGTAAATGTGAAGATCACGTTGGTGGTTGTGCTGATCACGCCGGTATCTTTCCTGGTGGCAAACTTTATCGCGAGTCGTACATTTACCATGTTCAAGCTTCAGTCTGAGACAAGAGGAGAACAGACGGGGCTGATCGATGAGATGATCGGGAATCAGAAAGTGGTACAGGCTTTTGGACAGGGCGATAAGGTGGTCGAACAGTTCGACGAGATCAACGAAAGACTGAAAGACTGCTCGTTGAAGGCAACATTTTTCTCATCCATCACGAATCCGGCCACCAGATTTGTTAACAGCCTGGTGTATACCGGTGTGGGAATTACGGGAGCATTTGCGGTACTGAACGGGTCACTGACTGTTGGTCAGTTATCCTGCTTCCTCAGTTATGCGAACCAGTATACGAAACCGTTCAATGAGATATCCGGAGTGATCACAGAACTGCAGAATGCGATTGCCTGTGCGCAGAGAATCTTTGATCTCATTGAGGAAGAACCACAGATTCCGGAAAAGGAACATGCAGAAGTGTTGACAGATATCAAAGGAAATGTCCGTCTTGAGGATGTGTCATTCTCTTATGTACCGGAACAGAAGCTGATCGAACATTTCAGCCTGAAAGTAAGACCGGGACAAAAAGTAGCAATTGTGGGACCGACCGGGTGTGGGAAAACCACGCTGATCAACCTGCTGATGCGTTTCTATGATGTGACCGGAGGAAAAATCTGTGTGGAAGGAGAAGATATCCGGGAAGTGACTAGAAGAAGTCTTCGCGCAGGATACGGTATGGTGCTTCAGGATACCTGGCTGAAGACCGGCACGATTCGCGACAATATTATTATGGGGAAGCCGGATGCGACGGAGGAAGAGATCATCGAGGCAGCCAAAGCATCCCATGCGCACAGTTTTATCAAACGTCTTCCGAAGGGGTATGATACCTGGATCACGGAGGACGGCGGAAGCCTGTCGCAGGGACAGAAGCAGCTGCTCTGCATCACCCGTGTTATGCTCTGCAGACCGCCGATGCTGATTCTGGATGAGGCGACTTCTTCCATTGATACCAGAACCGAAGTGCAGATCCAGAAGGCATTTGCACGTCTGATGGAGGGAAGGACCAGTTTCATCGTTGCACACCGATTATCCACGATCCGTGAAGCGGATGTAATCCTGGTCATGAGAGACGGTAAGATCGTGGAACAGGGAAATCATGAAGAACTGATCCGGAAAGGCGGATTCTATCATCAGCTGTATTACAGTCAGTTTTCAGGTGTATAGAAGAAATAAAAAAGGGAAACACGCAAGTTGTGAGCGGAGGTTTCCTCTTTTTGTTTCTATGCATAATAAATCAAATGAATCAGGATCTCAGTGATTCGAAAAATGGATCCATGATCGTCTGTGCATATTCCAGAAGGGAATAACGCTGCTGCTGAAGACACCAGTTATAGGTAAGACCGATCTGGAAACCACAGATCATGTCTGCCAGAGTGGTATAAGAATGGGGCGAGGTGATCTCGCCGGATTCCAGTCCGTCTTTCACCAGGGAACGCATGATCTGATAATATTTTCTGTCAGGATTCAGAATATGGCGCATTCCACTTGTCATGACCTGGAGTCCGTAAAGGGTAGGATAAAAACTCCGATATGGGGAATCCTCAACGGAACGCATAACGAATACATTAAATATTTTCAGTTTTTCCACGGAATGAAGAGAGGAATCCAGATTTTGCTTCTGCCAGTCTTCGTAGATTATGTCATAAGTATAAGCGACCGAAAAAAGAAGTTCTTCTTTTCCGTGAAAGTGGTGATAAAAGGCGCTGCGTGAGGTCCCGGATTTCTCGATAATCTGTGAAATGGTTGTTTCTTCGTAGCCCTGTTCATAGAAAAGCTCCCACGCAGCCTGCATAATTTTTTCTTTTGTTTTACTTTTGTACGGTTTTCTCATAATACGTCTCTCTTTTGTAAAGAATTGGATGCTAATTCGAAAGTAAAAATATTAGCTTCCATATCATAACATAGTAAAAACGCAAATTTCAAGATAATTGGCAAAAATGCACAAAAACAGTGGTAAAAAAAGGCTTTACTTGACTTAATTTCATATCTCTGTTACAATGATAAAATCAAAAAAGAGAACGCAGTACGGAATTTGGTACTATTTTAACTGCGAGGAGGTTGCGGGATGAAGAGATTGAGGTTGGAGCATTCCATGGAATGGAAGGAGAAACAGCTAGCCATTGAGGCAGCATTGCTTTATGGATTCCAGACGGAGACAGCAGAATTTCCGATAGCGGCACTGGACGGAGAAATCGAGGTTCCGGGAACCGAAGACGAACTGACCGCTTTATGGAGACTGGAAGCCAAAGCAGCACCGGAAGGATATCTGCCGGCAAAGAAAGAAGGACCGATTTTTGATACTGATTTCCGAAAGAAGAAAGGTCTTGAGACTCTGTTTGGAACCGGGGAGTTCCTGAAAGATGAGGATTATGACTTTCTGCCGGACAAGTTGGATGTTCGGATAATCCTGCCCAAGGAAGCGGATCTGTCTATGATCACGGCGGCGTGTAACATTGCATTTCGTCTGGGAATGGAGACCACTGCCTATGAGGGCAAGATCCTTGCAGATGATACCTATCAGGGGAATGCGATCGTGTTTGAAGATGCCAAGAGTGCAGAGATGGCAGTGGAGCAGGAAGAGAATGCGGTTCGCCTGTATGTAAGAGGACGCGGCGAAGAACTGGAGAAGCTGTCCGCCCTTGTCTGTGAGAAATTCCCGGTTGTCGATGCATGGAGAAGCTGGCGGGATGTGCTGATGGATATGGCGGATGATTTCGCTTTGAGAAATGCAGACGGACAGCTCGCCTATCTGAGCGCGTATGAGCAGACGGAGCCGGGAGCATATGAACTGTATGGATCTCCGGAGATTACCGATCAACAGAAAGAACAATTCCCGGATTCTGTATTTTACAATTATAAATCCGGCCGCAAGGTCTATGAAAAAGTATATGAGCTTCCGTGGGAAGTGGATACATTTACACAGGTTCTGGAAGAGAAGATCTATCCATGCATCGGATGCGGAGATCGGGTCAGAATCGAAGGCGCGCTCAGTGAGGACAAAAAAGTGCGCAGCAGGATCGTTGCAGATGTAGCGAAACATCTTGAAGAAAAAGGAGCAGTGCTGGAACAGGCGCAGCTGATCTGTGCTTACAAGCAGGGATTTTCGTGGATGGAAGAAGTTGTCATTCCGGAAGCTGCAAAGGTAGATACGACAAAGGTTGAGATTTATTTCAAACCGTTTCTTCCGGAAGGGCAGAACGAGTGGCTTGATGAGAACGGTGCAACACCGTCTTATCATAATTTGAAGGCCGATAATCCGGATAAATGGTATGACCTTCCGATCCGCTATTTGCAGGAGCTTTATCCGATTGAGGATATCATCACAGAAAAACTGGGAATCGCACGTGAGGATGTGGTGTTCCTTCCGTACGAAGGTGATGAGAATATCACCTATCTCTGCCGTGTTGCTGCGGGAGAAGAAAGTCGTGAATTCCGGTATCTGGTACATTATGAGGAACGTCCGTATATGGATGAATATCCGCAGATGGGAAAGGTTCATCCGGCGACCGGTTATGTCCGGGTGTGGGTAAATGGAGAAGAAAAGCTTTCTGAAGAGATCAAGACAGATCTGGAAGAAGTTTGGGATATCTATCAGGCAGAAGTGCTGCCTGACTGCCGCAGATATATCGAGAAGAAGACGGGCGGAGAAATCCGTTCTGATCTGCAGCCGTTCTTCCATAAACTTTCGCTGGATGTTACGGTAAGTGAGCCGGATTACAGAACCGGGAGCAGAGAAGATCTGATTTCCTCTCTGGATGCGCTGCATGAAGATATGTATTTTGTCGGAAGTGACTATTTTAAGAATTACGGCGTACAAAGAGCAGATGTCATGCTGGATGCACCGGGACTGATCCTTCCTGAGATCCATAACCGGGAAGGAGCACCGGTATTTAAAGTGACGCTTTATGAGCAGCTGCGGGAATCGGCCTGCATTCTGTGTGAAGGTAATGAAGTGGTTTCACAGAAGAACAGAGAAGATGTACAGGTATGGGCAGAACGTATACGGATGTGCGGAGACCGGTTGGAACTTTTGATTCGAACAGAAGGCGTTCCGGAAATGGTACTTTCTGCTTATGCCGAGCTTTTTGATAAAGGCATTCTTGATCTTGCGAATCGTTTGGATCCATGTTATTGTATTGTACTCCGGGATGAAAACGGACACAGCTACGAAGCGGCAGTTCCTGAAAAAAAAGACCGCCCGGTGAAGAAGATTACCGAGATTGACCTGCATGAACAGGAACTGATTGGTTATGATACCTATTGTGAGATTATTGAAGAATTAAAGCAGGTAGAAGGAATCGATGTGTTCCGTACAGCGGTATCTTATGCCGGAAGAGAAGTATATGCGATCTGGCTTAAACCAGAGTACAAGGGATATCTGTCTATGACGAAGCGGCTGACCAGATGCCCGAGTGAGGTTATCAATGCCCGCCATCATGCAAACGAGGTGTCCAGTACGAATGCTTCCCTGATTCTTTTGAAGAAACTGTTGACGGAAGATATTTACAGGGATCTTCCCGAGAAGCTGAACCTGGTACTTGTACCGATGGAAAATGTGGATGGCGCTGCAATTCATTACGAGCTTCAGAAGGAACATCCAAACTGGAAACTGCATGTGGCAAGATTTAATTCAATTGGTAAAGAATTTTATTATGAGCATTTCCGCCCGGATACGATACATAGTGAAGCGATGGGACTGACACGGTTGTTTGAAAAATTTGTGCCGGATATGATCGTAGATAATCACGGTGTACCGAGTCATGAGTGGGAACAGCAGTTTTCAGGTTATACTTCACCTTCCTACAAAGGATTCTGGCTTCCGAGATCTCTGCTGTATGGATATTTCTGGTATGTTACCAATCCGGAATACAAGGATAATTATCCAGTGAACAAAGAGATGGAAGATGTGATCGCAGACAAGATTGCCGAGGATGAAGAGATGACGAGATGGAATCTCGAGTGGAGTGCGCAGTTTGAAAAATATGCACATGCATGGATGCCGAAGCTTTTCCCGGCAAATTACTATAAAAATATGATCAATTACTGGATCCCGTTTGCGTCGGATCCGACTCATCGGTATCCGTCGATCCGTTTCCCATGGATCACCACGGTTGCCTACACAAGTGAAGTGGCGGATGAGACGGCACAGGGAGAATACTTGAATTTATGCGCCCGGGCTCATGTGGCTCATGACGAAGCGACACTGCAGATGCTTATGAAGGCAGAGAATGTCTTCGACTGTGATTGCGGCTTACGTGACAATGCGGTTTTTGCCAGATACTGTCGATTACGGCCAATGATTGTCGGCGGATCTGGAAAAAATAAATAAAATATATTCTAAAGGAGGAGATTTCTATGGAACTCATCAAATTACTTGGCGTTTTAATCGTAATTGTAGGATTTGCGCTGAAACTGGATTCAATCCTCATTATTTTCCTTGCACTGATCACAACAGGTCTTGTGGGCGGTCTTGGAATCGGTGGACTTTTGGAAACAATTGGAACAAACTTTGTTGCCAACAGAAGTATGGCAATTTTCATCATGATTCTTCTGGTAACCGGTGTACTGGAGAGAAACGGACTGCGTGAGGCAGCTGCAGACCTGATTAAGAAGGTGAAAGGTGCTACTGCAGGTAAGGTTGTTGCTGCATACGGTATCATGCGTGGTATCTTCGGAGCGTTCAACGTAGGATTCGGTGGTGTTGCCGGATTCATCCGTCCGGTTGTTCTTCCAATGGCAGAAGCTGCGATTGAAAATGGCGGAAACAAAGCAACAGAGGAACATATTGAAGATGTAAAAGGTATGGCATCTGCAATGGAAAACGTTACATGGTTCTTCTTCCAGGTGCTCTTTGTAGGTGGAGCCGGCGGTATTCTTGTACAGACTACATTAGCCGGACTCGGATACGAAGTAGAACTGATCGATCTTGCTGTAACAGAAATTCCGGTTGCAATCTTTGCTTTGATCCTTGCATGTGCATTTGTAGTGATCAAGGATAAGAAACTGCAGCAGAAATACTATGGCAATTCAGCAAAGACAACAAAGAAATAGGGAGGAGACATAAATGAGTGCTTTAAAATTTATTCAGATTGACCCTACTTTAAACACAAATCTGGTTAATATCGTTTGGATCATAATCGGACTTGTTACAATTTACGCAGGTATTAAGAACTTACTTGACAAAGAAAATCCTTCCAGAATCGGAACAGCCGTTTTCTGGTGTTCATTCGGTATCGTGTGTGCATTTGGTACATGGCTGCCGGCGAAGGTTTCCGGTGCACTGGTTATTATCATGTGTATCCCGCCAATCTTCAAGAAGGTAAAAGTCGGAAAAGCAGAAGTTCCGACCAAAGAATATACACAGAAGCAGTACAAGAAAGTTGGTATGAAGATCTTCTTCCCGGCTGTCTGCGTTGGTATCTTCTCACTTTGCATGGCTTTGTTTACCAATATCAGTTCCATGCTTGCAGTAACACTCGGTACATTAGTAGCTGTTATCATTCTGATGGTTTACAATCCGTCTGAAAACAAACCGGATGTATTTTTGAAAGAATCAGAGCGTTTCCTTTCTCTGATGGGACCTCTCTGTATGCTTCCTCAGCTTCTTGGATGTCTGGGTGGCGTGTTCACTGCAGCAGGTGTCGGCGAAGTGATTGCGGGTATCGTAGAAAATATCGTTCCGAAGGGAAATGTAAATTTAGGTATTATTGTATATGCAGTAGGTATGGTATTATTTACTATGATCATGGGTAACGCATTTGCAGCGATCACAGTTATGACAGTTGGTATCGGCGCACCGTTCGTACTTGCTTATGGAGCAAATCCGGTTATAATCGGTATGCTTGCTCTTACATGCGGATATTGTGGAACGCTCTGTACACCTATGGCTGCAAACTTCAATATCGTTCCGGTTGCTATTCTGAATATGAAGGATCGCTGGGGTGTTATTAAGAATCAGGTTCTTATAGCTATGATCATGCTGGTATTCCAGATCTGCTATATGATCTTATTCAAATAAGCATTTACGAAAAAGGATGATGGAAAGATGAGTCGGGATATGGAGCGGGGAGCCCAAATTGTGATCTGCGACTGGGTCCGGGTAAAGCCGTGGGACAAGCTGCTGATCGTGACGACAAGAGAGCATTTGCCGGAAGCGAGAATGCTGCGGAAATGTGCGATCGGAAGAGCAAGATCGGTCAATACGCTGACTGTGGAAGATGCAGGAAGGCTGGTAGGGGTATTTTTTGACACGAATGAGGAAGTGTTCGACCCGTATACGGCCATAATCGCTGCGACCGATTATTCACTTGTGACCACAAAAGCGGCAAAACGTGCGATTCAGAAGCACAAGAAGTTCCTGTCCCTCCCGCTTTCTACAAATGATGGCAGATCCATGCTGGAATATGATTTCATGACGATGGATACGAAGAAAAGCCGTCTGATGGCGAAGGTGATCATGAAATACCTTCGCAGTTCTGAAAAAATCCATGTGACGACATCGGCGGGAACGGATCTGGTCATGTATAAAGAAAACCGGAATCCGGGCTTCTTCAACGGTGTGATCAAAGATGGAAAAGGATATTCTTCTGCCAGCATTGAGGTATACGTTCCGATCGAGGAGACGAAGACAGAAGGCGTTATGATGCTGGACGGTTCTCTCGGTTATATAGGGCGTGCAAATGAGCCGACCCGGATTCTGTTTCACGAGGGGCGGATAACAGATATAGAAGAAACGCATACCGGCATAAAACTGAAAAACTATATGGAAGAATACAGGGATCCGAGAATCTATATCGGAGGAGAATTTGGGATTGGTTTGAATTCTTATTCCCGGTGTCTGGGTAATTGTTATATCGAAGACGAATCGGCATACGGAACTTTTCATATTGGCCTGGGAAGGAATCTGGCGCTGGGAGGCAAGCAGAACGCAAATGGTCATTTTGACCTTGTGTGTCTGGAACCGGACATTTATACTGATAATAGACAGATTATGCAGCAAGGGAAGATTATCATACCAGAACCGGTGGTATATTAATACCGGCGGTGCTACAAAAAGTTCCGCATGCGGAACTTTTTGTCAATGGTCAGAAAGAGTCGTAAGGAGGAAACGAACATGAAGGTATTAGTAACAGGTTTTGACCCGTTTGGGGGAGAAAAAGTAAATCCTGCATATGAGGCAGTAAAATTATTGCCGGATACGATCGCGGGGGCAGAGATCATTAAACTGGAGATTCCGACGGTGTTTTCAAAGAGTGGTCCGGCTGTAGAAGCAGGGATCCAGAAATATCAGCCGGACGTTGTCATCAATGTCGGACAGGCAGGCGGTCGCTCTTGTGTTACCATCGAACAGGTGGGAGTGAACCTTGCAGAAGCGCGTATTCCGGATAATGCCGGAGAGCAGCCTATGGATGAACCGCTTCAGGTGGACGGCGCACCGGCATATTTTGCGACGATTCCGGTTAAGGCAATTGTAAAGAACATCCGTGATCATGGAATCCCCTGCCATATTTCCTATACAGCAGGAACCTATGTATGCAACTGTGTGATGTATAACGTACTTCATATGGCAGCAACAAAATATACCAACATTCGTGCCGGATTTATTCATGTACCATTTGCTGCTGAGCAGGTGGTTGATAAGCCGAACGGGACTCCGTTCATGTCTCTGGAAATGATTGCGAAGTGCCTTGAATATGCGATTGAGGCTACTGTAAACAATACAGAAGACATTGAAGAAGCAATGGGAACGACCCATTAGGAAAAGAATCATTCTGGCAGAAAATATGGAATTATCAGAGGAATGCTTACCGGATGGTTGGCATTCCTTTTTACATAGGGAAAGACTGCAGCTGACCTTATTCTAAACTTGATTTATGATAATACTAATTGCCATAGTTCACTCGCAAGGCAGAACTATTATCCGGTATTATTGCCCAAATACCCAGGTAAACATTTGTAATAAATATTGAAGAACCCTAAAAGGGATAATAAAACGGAAAAAAGAGAGATGCTCAACGGTGTGTTCTGTGATATGTCTGCTCCGACAACGATCCATCATTTATGTAAAGTTCCTGTACGATTAGAAACAGCTTTTCGTTCTGATTTTAAACTTATCTGCATACACATGTTTTAGATAAGGAGGAACAGAACATGGAAAAGAAAGTGAATTCTGTGATCAAACCGATTCAAATACTGAAGGCATTGCTTGCTTCTTATATCGTGACAGCCCTGCTTCTTTTGCTTCTGACGTTTTTGCTGTATAAGTTTGGACTGGATGAGAAGAAAGTAGAGATCGGAATCCTGATCGTGTATCTGGTATCTGCTTTTATCGGAGGAATGATAGCAGGCAAGCTGGCAGGAACGAGGCGGTTCCTGTGGGGGACTCTGATCGGAATCCTGTATTTTGCACTGCTTCTCATGATTTCAATCGGTGTATACCGCACAATCCAGGGAGGAAGCAGTATGCTGGTTTCATTTGCACTTTGTGTGGCGGGGGGGATGCTGGGAGGTATGCTCTCATGAGAAGAAAACTTGTAACACTTTGACGTTGACGCTGTCAAGGGTGTTGTGATATACTATAGTGCATAGTGAAAAGTAAGGAGGAGATTGCAATGAAGCATATTAAGACATTGAATACACAGACTCTGAACAATACAGTAAAAAAAGGCGGATGTGGAGAATGCCAGACATCTTGCCAGTCTGCTTGTAAGACATCCTGTACCGTAGGAAATCAGACTTGCGAGCACAGCAAATAAGAGAATTTTATCTTAGTATGAATCAAGGCAGCGGCTAAAAGCCGCTGTCTATTGGCGTTATGGAAAACAAATTAGAAAGGGGTACCGGTTGTGATTCATCAGTACCAGAATAACGGATATTTGATCGTGATGGATATCAACAGCGGATGCGTTCATACGGTGGATCAGGCAGCATATGACGTGATTGCATGTCTGAATGCAAGGAATGAGAACCAGACAGCCGAGACGCTTCGTCAGGATGAGACCTGGGAGGCAGTGAAAGCGGAGCTGAAGGATAAATATCCGGAAGAAGAATTAAGAGAAATATTAGAGGATGTGACAGAACTCACGGAGTCGGGGCAGTTATTTGTGAAGGATACTTATGAGCCGCTCATCGGTGAGGTCGTGAAACGCAAGACGGTTGTGAAGGCAATGTGCCTGCATATTGCGCATGACTGCAATCTGGCATGCAGATACTGCTTTGCAGAAGAAGGAGAATATCATGGAAGAAGAGCCATGATGAGTTTTGAAGTGGGAAAGAAAGCCCTGGATTTCCTGATTGCCAATTCGGGCAGCAGACGTAATCTGGAAGTGGATTTCTTCGGCGGGGAACCGCTGATGAACTGGCAGGTTGTCAAGGATCTTGTTGCATACGGAAGAGAACAGGAGAAGATACATAATAAGCATTTTCGTTTTACAGTGACGACGAATGGTGTTCTGCTGAATGATGAGATCCAGGAGTTTATCAATAAAGAGATGGATAACGTGGTCATGAGTCTCGACGGAAGAAAAGAAGTCAATGACCGTATGAGACCGTTCCGAAACGGGAAGGGCAGTTATGATCTGATCGTGCCGAAATTCCAGAAACTTGCGGATTCCAGAAATCAGGAGCGTTACTATATCCGGGGAACATTTACCAGAAATAATCTGGACTTCTCCGAGGATGTAAAGCATTTTGCAGAGCTTGGGTTCAAACAGATGTCCATCGAACCGGTTGTCGGGGATGCTTCGGATCCGTATGCGATCCGTGAAGAGGATCTGCCGAAGATTTTTGAAGAATATGATAAGCTGGCGCAGTTCGTGATTGAGAAGGAAAGAAAGGGCGAAGGCTTTAATTTCTTCCATTTTATGATCGATCTGGAAGGCGGACCGTGCCTGTATAAGAGATTGTCCGGATGCGGATCCGGAACAGAGTATTTGTCGGTAACTCCGTGGGGCGATCTCTATCCGTGCCATCAGTTTGTCGGAGATGAAGATTTCCTGATGGGAAATGTGGATGAAGGAATTACAAAACCGGAGATTGCGGACGCATTCCGGTGCTGTAATGTATATACCAAGGAAAAATGCAAGAAATGTTTTGCCAGATTCTATTGCAGCGGAGGCTGTATGGCGAATGCATATAAATATGCAGGCGGTCTGAACGACTCCTATGACATCGGATGCGAGATGGAGCGTAAGCGGGTAGAATGTGCAATCATGATAAAGGCTGCTTTGGCAGAAGAAAGGAAGTAGGACATGAAGAAAAGTAAAGGTATTATCAGCCTTGTTCTGATTGCGGCACTTATGGGACTGCTTGGATTTACCTGTGTTCAGGGATTTGGATCTTCTCATTCCGGTGCCGCAAAGAACATCAACCTGGGTCTTGATCTTGCCGGTGGTGTCAGCATTACCTATCAGGCAAAAGACAAGAATCCGACCAAAGAAGAGATGGCAGATACCATCTACAAATTACAGAAACGTGTGGAACAGTACAGTACAGAGGCTTCTGTTTATCAGGAAGGCGATGACCGGATCAGCATTGAGATTCCGGGTGTTTCCGATGCAAATACTGTTCTGGAAGAACTCGGAAAACCGGGCTCACTGGAATTCCAGGATCCGAACGGAGAAGTCGTATTAAGTGGTTCTGATGTGAAGAGTGCTCAGGCACAGACTCAGCAGAACAGCACGACAAAGAATAATGAGTATGTTGTGGCTCTGGAGCTTACGGACGAAGGCGCAGAGAAATTTGCAAAGGCAACGGAAGAAAATCTTGGAAAGCAGATCGCCATTGTTTATGATGGCGAAACGATCAGTGCACCGGTGGTTAATTCTGTGATTGAAAATGGACAGGCTGTCATCGAAGGTATGGCAGATTATGAGGAAGCTGACACACTTGCTTCAACGATCCGAATCGGTGGACTGAAGCTGGAACTGGAAGAACTCCGTTCCAATGTAGTGGGGGCACAGCTTGGTGAGGAAGCAATCAGTACAAGCTTGAAAGCAGGAGCGATCGGTCTTGCGTTAGTCTTTATCTTCATGTGTATTGTATACCTGCTTCCTGGTTTTGCTGCAGGACTTGCACTGCTCATTTATACAGGACTGGTCATTGTACTTTTGAACGCATTTGACATTACACTGACTCTTCCTGGAATCGCAGGTATTATCCTCGGTATCGGTATGGCAGTTGATGCGAATGTTATTATCTTCGCGCGTGTGAGGGAAGAGATTGCTGCCGGAGTGAGTGTGAGATCATCACTCAGAAACGGATTTAAGAAGGCAATGTCCGCGATCGTGGATGGTAACGTGACTACTTTGATCGCGGCAATCGTACTGGGACTTAAGGGCTCCGGTTCTGTCAAAGGATTTGCTCAGACACTTGCTCTTGGTATCGTGATTTCCATGTTCACAGCACTTGTGATCACTCGAGTAATTGTATTTTCCTTCTATGCAATTGGAATCCGTGATGAGAAATTCTATGCAAAAAAGAAGAAAGAGACAAAGGTATTCAATTTCCTTGGCAAAAAGAATCTTTGTTTCGCAATTTCGATTGCAGTCATTGCGGTTGGCCTGATTACAATGGGGGTGCAGTCAGCAGGCGGAAATGGCTCTCTGAATTACAGCTTGGAATTTAAGGGTGGTACGGCTACCAATGTGACCTTCAATGAAGATTATGATATCAAGGAAATTGATTCTCTCATCGTACCGGTTGTAGAAGAGGTGACCGGCGATAAGAATGTTCAGACGCAGAAGGTGAAAGACAGCACACAGGTGATCATTAAGACTACGACATTGGATCTGGAACAGAGAGAAGCGTTGAATCAGGCACTTGTAGATAAATTCGGAGTAGATGAATCTCTGATTACAGCAGAAAATATCAGTTCTACTGTCAGCAAAGAGATGAGAACGGATGCGATCATCGCGGTAATTATCGCTACGATCTGTATGCTGATCTACATCTGGTTCCGTTTCAAAGACATCCGTTTCGCAACCAGCGCGGTTATCGCACTTTTGCACGATGTTCTTGTAGTACTGGCTTTCTACGCAGTGGCAAGAGTCTCCGTAGGAAATACATTCATCGCATGTATGCTTACTATTGTCGGATACTCCATCAATGCGACGATCGTTATATTCGACCGTATCCGTGAAGAAATACATTTGAAGAAACGGGATGAAAGCCTGGCAGACGTAGTAAATAAGAGTATCACCAATACACTTACCAGAAGTATTTATACTTCACTCACTACCTTTGTCATGGTTGCAGTGATCTACATCCTGGGCGTAAGTTCGATTAAGGAATTCGCAAGCCCTCTGATGGTAGGTATCGTATGCGGCGGATATTCTTCTGTATGCATCACAGGAGCCCTGTGGTATATGATGAAGACCAAATGGAAGAAGAAAGAAGTTCCGGCAGGCGGAAAGAAGAAAAAATAAATTGTATTATGAAATTTGATAGAGAAAAGGTGTTGGAGTTTTCCGACACCTTTTCCATATATCAGGATAAGATTGAAAGGAAACGATAAGATGGAAAACTGGGTACTTTTGAGAAAAGGTGCGGATTTTGCACATATCAGTGAGAAATTTCATATCAGTCCGCGAATCGCTTCACTGATTCGAAACAGAGATGTCATCGGGGATGAGGCGATTGCGAAATATTTGAACGGAACGATTGCGGATCTCTATGATGGAATGCTGATGAAGGATATGGATAAGGCTGTCAATGTCCTTGTGGAGCGGATCCGGGCAGAAAAGCGTATCCGTGTTATCGGGGATTATGACATAGACGGAATACAGTCGACCTACATTCTCCTGGAAGGGTTCCGTTATCTGGGAGCTGATGTGGACAGTGATATTCCGGATCGAATGAAAGACGGATATGGATTAAATCGCCACCTGATCGACCGGGCACTTGACGCGGATGTTGACACCATTGTGACCTGCGACAATGGGATTGCGGCGGCAGAAGAAATAGCTTATGCAAAAAGCATGGGGATGACGGTGGTTGTGACAGATCATCATGAAGTACCTTATCGCGAAGAGGAAGGCGAAAGAGCATATCTTCTCCCGGAGGCGGATGCGGTTGTTGATCCCAAAAGAGCGGATTGTCTGTATCCATTTAAAGGTCTCTGCGGAGCTGCAGTCGCCTATAAGCTTGTGGAAGCATTGGCAGAAGCAATGGACAGTGATGTATGTGAGTTGGATTATTTGATGGAAAATGTCGCCATTGCCACGGTTGGAGATGTGGTGGATCTCGTGGATGAAAATCGTATTTTCGTAAAGCAGGGCCTGGAAATGCTGAAGCGTACGAAGAATAAGGGATTAAAAGCGCTGATTGAATGTACAGGAGTCAATGCTGCGAACCTGAATACCTATCATATTGGATTTGTCCTGGGACCGTGCATGAATGCAAGCGGCCGTCTGGATACAGCGAAGCGGGCGCTGGAGCTTTTGGAAGCAAGAACGCAGAAAGAGGCAGATGTGCTGGCAGGGGATTTGAAGGCTTTGAATGACAGCAGAAAGGACATGACGGCCCAGGCGGTGGAGGAAGCGTTTATTCAGGTTGAGAATACGGAGATCCGGGATGATGATGTTCTGGTAATCTATCTTCCGCAGTGTCATGAGAGTCTTGCGGGAATCGTGGCAGGAAGAGTCAGGGAGAAATATTACCGACCGGTGTTTGTCCTGACCCGCGCCCAGGAAGGGCTGAAAGGATCCGGTCGATCAATTGAGACATGGCACATGTATGAAGGATTGAATCGCTGTGCGCATCTTCTGACGCGGTTTGGCGGACATAAGATGGCGGCAGGTCTCTCGCTTCCGGAAGAGAATCTGGAGCAGTTCCGCCAGGAGATCAACCGGAAATCACAGCTATCAGAGGAAGACCTCGTGGAAAAGATACAGATTGATATGCAGCTTCCTTTTTCTGCGGTGACGGAGAAATTTGTCGGAGATATAAAGGTTCTGGAACCATTCGGAAAGGCTAACGCGAAGCCGCTGTTTGCAGAACGAAAAGTACATGTTCTTGGAGCGCGGATCCTGGGAAAAAATCGGAATGTGTTGAAACTTCGCGTGGAAGATACGAACGGAACCGGGATCGATGCAATGTATTTCGGTGATATAGAAGGCTTTTTGAATTATATAAAACAGAAGTTCGGGGATCGGGCATATCAGGATATGCTGAGCGGCAGGAATGTGCCAAGAAACCGTGCAGAGAAGGGAATCGAAATGGCATTTACATATTATCCCGATATCAATGAATACCAGGGAATAAAAACTCCACAGATTGTGATTCAAAATTATAAATAGATTTTGAAAATTCAGAATTTTGTGATATAATTAATAATATTTTATTATGCGTACAAAGGGTGGAAGGTTTCATGAAAAAGTTAGAAGATTATGTAGTAAGTATTCCGGATTTCCCGCAGGAGGGAATTATTTTCAGAGACGTGACAAGTGTATTGGAAAATGCGGATGGACTTCATCTTGCAATTGATGGTCTGGAAGAAAAAATAGGTGACAGAGAATTTGATGTGATTGTCGGACCGGAATCCAGAGGTTTCATTTTCGGAATGCCGATCGCGTACAACCATCACAAGGCATTTGTGCCGGTGCGAAAGAAGGGAAAACTTCCATGTGAGACGATATCTGCTTCCTATGAGCTGGAGTACGGCACCGCGGAAATCGAGATTCACAAGCGCTCCATCAAGCCGGGAGATAAAGTGATCATAGTGGATGATCTTCTTGCAACAGGAGGAACCGCAGAAGCAATCATTAAGCTGGTCGAGGAACTGGGCGGAGAAGTTGTAGGCTTTCTTTGTCTGATTGAGCTGGAAGGATTGAAGGGACGGAGCAAACTGGAAGGTTATCCGGTTGAGTCCGTAATCCAATATCCCGGAAACTAAGGAAAAGGAGGGGGAAGATATGGCAGATGGATGGGACATCAGTCAGGAGCCGCTGATTGAAGCGAGTAATAAAAAACTGGATATCGTCGATGGCCATGCGGTAAAGGCACCTGCAGACTATCAGAACCCGGATGAATTGTATAATAGTTTAATTGCGCGGATTCAGAAATATCATCCGTCGGCGGACATCTCAATGGTCGAAAAAGCATATTGTATCGCGAAAAACGCGCATGAAGGTCAGAAGAGAAAGTCCGGGGAAGCCTATATCATTCATCCGCTCTGGGTTGGAATCATTCTGGCGCAGCTGGAGATGGATAAGGAGACGATCACAGCAGGAATCCTTCACGATGTTGTGGAAGATACGGTCATGACGTATGATGAGATCAAGGAAGAATTCGGAGACGAAGTCGCACTTCTGGTGGACGGTGTGACGAAGCTGGGACAGTTATCCTATTCGGCGGATAAGCTGGATGTTCAGGCGGAGAACCTTAGGAAAATGTTCCTTGCTATGGCAAAAGATATCCGCGTTATCATTATTAAACTTGCAGACCGTCTGCATAATATGCGGACTCTGCAGTATATGCGGCCGGAGAAGCAGAAGGAAAAGGCGAAAGAGACCATGGACATCTACGCGCCGATCGCGCAGAGGCTTGGTATTTCTAAAATAAAGACAGAGTTGGATGACCTGGCACTGAAATACTCTCAACCGGAAGTATTCTATGATCTGGTGAAACAGATCAATGCGAGAAAGACAGAGAGAGAGGAGTTCGTTCAGCAGATCGTGGATGAGGTCTCCGCTCATATGGAAAATGCGAACATTGAGGCGGAAGTCAACGGTCGAGTGAAACATTTCTTCAGTATATATAAAAAGATGGTCAACCAGGATAAAACCGTGGATCAGATCTATGATCTGTTCGCAGTCCGGATCATTGTAGATTCTGTGAAAGACTGTTACGCTGCGCTGGGAGTCATTCACGAGATGTACACACCGGTTCCGGGAAGATTCAAGGATTATATTGCTATGCCGAAGGCAAATATGTATCAGTCGCTTCACACGACTTTGATGAGCTCGGTCGGCCAGCCGTTTGAAATTCAGATCCGAACCAAAGAGATGCACAAAACGGCAGAATATGGTATTGCCGCACACTGGAAATATAAGGAATCAAATGACGGTAAGAAGAGCGTAGAAGCGAAGGAAGAGGAGAAGCTGAGTTGGCTCAGACAGATCCTGGAGTGGCAGAAAGATATGTCCGACAACCGGGAATTTATGAACCTCCTCAAAGGAGATCTGGACCTGTTTGCGGAGGATGTATATTGCTTTACCCCGAACGGAGACGTGAAGAACCTTCCGAATGGTTCTACGCCGATTGACTTTGCCTATGCGATCCACACTGCAGTCGGCAATAAAATGGTCGGTGCGCGTGTGAACGGTAAGCTGGTCAATATTGATTATAAGATACAAAACGGTGACAGGATCGAGATCCTGACTTCACAGAATTCCAAAGGTCCCAGCCGGGACTGGCTGAATATCGTCAAAAGTACACAGGCGAAGAACAAGATCAATCAGTGGTTCAAGAAAGAGTTCCGCGAAGAAAATATTGTACGCGGAAAAGAAATGATGTTGGCCTACAGCAAGGCGAAAGGATTTGTACTGACTGATCTTTTGAAGCCGAAATACATGCAGATCGTGCAGGAAAAATACGGATTTCGTGACTGGGATTCTATTCTGGCGGCGGTCGGACACGGCGGCCTGAAAGAAGGTCAGGTGATCAACCGTCTTGTTGAAGAATACGGCAAGGATCACAAAAAAGAGATCACCGACGAGATCGTAATGGAAAAGATCGCGGAGGCATCCAAGAATAAGGTTCACATTGCAAAATCGAAAAGTGGAATCGTTGTTAAGGGAATTGACGATATGGCAGTGCGCTTTTCCAGATGCTGTAATCCTGTTCCGGGTGACGAGATCGTCGGATTTATCACTCGAGGCCGCGGTATGTCGATCCATCGGACGGATTGTGTGAATATGATTCATTTATCAGAGCCGGAACGTGCACGACTAATACCGGCTGAGTGGGAAAAACCGGCGGACGGTGAAGGCAACGGAAGCTATCTGGCCGAAATCAAGATGTATGCAAATGACCGTCAGGGATTGCTGATGGATATGTCCAAAGTCCTGACGGAAATGAATATTGATGTGAAGTCTATGAATGTGCGCACCAGCAAGCAGGGAACGGCAACGATCGAAGCAGGTTTTGTCGTACATGGGCGTGAGGAACTGGCGAAAGTGATTGAAAAGCTCCGTCAGCTTCAAGGTGTGCTGGATATTGAACGTGCAGTCGGTTAAATAGAAAATATATCGTAAGAAGAGGATATGAATATGAAAATAGAGAAGTTTGTAACAGGTATTATCAGTACCAATTGTTATATTCTGTCAAATGAAGACACGAAGGAAGCGGTCATCGTTGATCCGGCGAATCTTTCACGGAAAATGGTGAGTTATATGGAAGAGGAACAATTAAAACCCAAAGCCATCCTTCTGACGCATGCGCATTTTGATCATATTATGGGAATTGATAAGATTATAGCCATGTTTGGGGAAATCCCGGTTTATGTGGAAGAAAATGATCTGGACCTCCTTCACAAAGCGGAACTGAACGAATCTACGACCTATACGGCGGGATACAGCTATGCAGGCGGTGAGGTGATTCATGACAAAGATGTGCTGTCGTTGATCGGATATGAATTTCAGGTGATTCATACACCGGGACATACGGCAGGAGGTGTCTGTTATTATGTGAAAGATGCAAATGTACTTTTCAGCGGAGACACGCTGTTCTGCTGCTCCGTGGGAAGATCTGATTTCGCGACGAGCAGTACTTCGGATCTGATCCGTTCGATTAAGGAGAAGCTGTTCCTTCTCCCGGACGAGACGATCGTGTATCCGGGACATATGGGTGCAACAACGATTGGGAATGAAAAGGTAAATAATCCTTATGTGTAACATGAAAATGGATAGAAAAACACAGGCAGAAGAGGTTTAATAAGGCATGATTCAGATTATATGTCAGAATGAGCGGTATACCTACGACATGTATCATATCGTAAAATCGTTCTTTCCGGATGCCGTGATAAACCAGACGGTGGATGCAGAACAAGAATCACTGATTCAGATCAGAGTGGATGGTGATTCTTGTTTTTGTTGCCAAGCAAACGACGAAGAGGTTCGCGGAACCTTTTTAGGTAGTGACGAACCGGGAATCTTTACGGTTGAACCGTCTGAAACGGATCCGATTACAGATAAAAGGGAAAAAAAGAGATATATCAATAAAAAATTATATATATGGTTGTCAGAACTCACAGGAGAAAGCCATGCATGGGGGGATATGACAGGAGTACGTCCGACGAAAATGCTCATGGAGAAGCTGGAGGAAGGATTTTCTGATGACGAAATCGTCAGATTTATGGCAGATACTTATGTGGTAGGTGAGAAGAAAGCACGCCTCGGTATCGAAATCGCAAAACGGGAGAAGGAACAGCTTGGAAAGCTGGATTATGAAAATGGATACAGCCTCTATATCGGAATTCCGTTTTGCCCCACGACCTGCAGTTATTGTTCCTTCACGTCTTATCCGATCGCAAAATGGGAAAAACGTACGGATGAGTATGTGGATGCGCTTCTGGAGGAACTGACCGGCATTGCCGAAATGTCACGCAATAAAAATTTGAACACGATCTATATGGGCGGAGGAACGCCTACGACGCTGAGCGCAGAGCAGATGGATCGGGTGCTTACCCATCTGGAAGAAAAATTCAGCTATGAAGAGCTGAAAGAGTTTACAATCGAGGCAGGGCGTCCGGACAGTATCACGAAGGAAAAACTGGAAGTTATATACCGGCACAACGTTGGGCGGATTTCCATCAATCCACAGACGATGCAGCAGAGGACTCTGGATGCGATCGGACGTCATCACACAGTAGAAGATATCGTACGCGTCTATCATATGGCCCGCGAAATCGGATTTGACAACATCAATATGGATCTCATTGCCGGTCTCCCGGGAGAGCATCCCTGTGATATGGAAGACACACTGCGTCAGATACGGCAGCT
Source organism: Bariatricus sp. HCP28S3_D3 (assembly GCF_052065755.1). NCBI lineage: Bacteria > Bacillati > Bacillota > Clostridia > Lachnospirales > Lachnospiraceae > Bariatricus > Bariatricus sp. HCP28S3_D3. The sequence goes on from NZ_JBQHTK010000004.1 coordinate 149,019, forward strand.
GGAGCCGGACAGCCTGACTGTACATGCGCTTGCAATGAAGCATGGTTCCCGGCTTACAAGGGAGAAGGCCCAGCAGACGGGCGGCGGAAACGCGGGAGAGGAGCAGATGAAGAATGCACAGATGGCCCGTGAGCTGGAAGAAATGATCGATATGGCGTCTGTGGCTGCGAGAGAGATGGATCTGCATCCGTATTATCTGTACCGGCAGAAGAATATCGCCGGAAATTTTGAAAATGTGGGCTATGCAAAGGTTGACAAAGCCGGAATTTACAATATACTAATTATGGAGGAAAAACAATCGATCATTGCAGCGGGGGCGGGTGCTTCCACCAAGATCGTACTTCCCTATGAGATTCCGGCGCCGGGCAGCAGGAACGGCAGAATGACGAATCTGATCAGAATAGAAAATGTCAGGGACGTGGGAGAGTATATTTCACGAGTCCATGAGATGATAGAACGAAAAGGAGAATGGCTATGGCGTTAAAGAAGAAACCGGTTACCGGTATGAAGGACATGCTCCCGAAGGAGATGGAGATCCGGGATTACGTAATCCAGATGATCAAAGACACTTACAAAACTTTCGGGTTTACCTCCATGGAGACTCCATGTGTGGAACATATTGAGAATCTCTGCAGTAAACAGGGTGGAGATAACGAAAAACTGATCTTCAAGATTTTGAAACGTGGTGAGAAGCTTAAGATCGATGAGGCGAAAGAAGAGGCGGATCTGGTGGACGGAGGACTCCGCTATGATCTGACTGTACCGCTCGCAAGATATTACGCAAACCATGCAAATGAACTACCGTCTCCATTTAAGGCGCTTCAGATCGGAAATGTATGGCGTGCTGACCGTCCGCAGAGAGGCCGGTTCCGCCAGTTCATGCAGTGTGATATCGATATTCTCGGAGAACCGGGCAATCTGGCCGAGATCGAGCTGATTCTGGCGACCACAACGATGCTTGGGAAGATGGATTTCCATAATTTCACCGTCAATATTAATGACCGGAATATTCTGAAAGCCATGGCAGCATACAGCGGCTTTAAAGAAGAAGATTTCGATGAAGTATTTATTATTCTGGATAAGATGGATAAGATCGGAGCTGAAGGTGTCGGAGCTGAACTCCAGGAGATGGGGTATACCAAAGAAAATGTTGACACCTATCTGGGGCTTTTTGATGAGATCAGCCCGGATGTGGAAGGAATCCGTTTCTGCCGCAAGAAGCTGGCAGGATTCCTGGATGAGAAGGTGGCAGACAGCATGGAAACGATCATTTCCTGCGTGGAAAGTGCTAAGGAGGCAGATTTTAAAGTGAAATTTAATCCGACTCTGGTGCGCGGACAGTCTTATTATACCGGAACTATTTTCGAGGTTACGATGGATGAGTTTGGCGGTGCAGTCGCCGGAGGCGGGCGTTATGATAAGATGATCGGTAAATTTACCGGTCAGGACACCCCGGCATGTGGATTCTCGATTGGATTTGAGCGTATTGTTATGCTTCTTCTGGAGAATGGATATGAGATCCCGTCAAAGCGTCAGAAGAAGGCATACCTTCTGGAGAAAGGCATGCATCAGGAAGGAATTCTGAAAATACTTGCTATGGCGAAAGAAGACCGTGCAAACGGAAAGCAGGTTCTGATCGCCAACATGAAGAAGAATAAAAAATTCCAGAAGGATCAGCTGATCGCGGATGGGTATGAGGATATTACGGATTGCTATAAAGATTCCGTAATGGAACTGTAAATAGATAAAAACAGGAGGAAGAAATCATGGCAGAATCAATGATGGGCCTGAAAAGAACGCACCGTTGTGCGGAACTTTCCGAGGCAAATATTGGTGAGAGAGTGACCATCATGGGATGGGTTCAGAAGAACAGAAATAAAGGAGGACTGGTTTTCGCCGATGTGCGTGACCGTTCAGGAATCATTCAGGTCGTATGTGAAGAGGGAAGCACAGCTCCGGAGATTATTGAAAAGGCTGCGAAGCTGAGAAGTGAATTTGTCATTGCGGTTGTAGGAAAAGTAGAAGCTCGTTCCGGTGCGGTCAATGAAAATCTGGCAACCGGTGCCATCGAGATCAAACCGGAAGAACTCAGGGTGTTGTCCGAATCCGAGACACCTCCGTTCCCGATTGAAGAGAATTCCAAGACAAAGGAAGATCTGCGTTTGAAATATCGTTTCCTTGATCTTAGAAGACCGGATATTCAGAGAAATCTGATGATGAGAAGCCGTGTGGCAACGCTGACTCGTCAGTTCCTTGCAGAAGAAGGATTTCTTGAGATTGAGACTCCTTTCCTGATCAAGAGTACACCGGAAGGCGCAAGAGATTATCTTGTTCCGAGCCGTGTTCATCCGGGAAACTTCTATGCACTTCCGCAGTCACCGCAGATTTTCAAACAGCTTTTGATGTGTTCCGGATATGACCGTTATTTCCAGATCGTAAAGTGTTTCCGTGACGAGGATCTCCGTGCTGACCGTCAGCCGGAATTTACACAGATCGATATGGAATTGTCTTTTGTTGATGTAGACGATGTGATCGATGTCAATGAACGTCTTCTTGCAAAGCTGTTCAAAGAAGTGCTGGATATCGATGTTGAGCTTCCGATCCAGAGAATGACCTGGCAGGAGGCCATGGACCGCTTCGGATCCGACAAACCGGACATTCGTTTCGGTATGGAACTTCAGAATGTGACAGAAGTTGTAAAAGATTTTGATTTTGTAGTCTTTAAGAATGCGATTGAAAAAGGCGGAACTGTCCGTGGTATTAACGCAAAAGGACAGGGCGCGATGCCGAGAAAGAAAATCGACAAGCTGGTTGATTTCGCAAAGGACTATGGTGCAAAAGGACTGGCCTACATTGCAATCCAGGAAGACGGTACCGTGAAATCTTCCTTTGCTAAATTCATGAATGAAGAACAACAGAAAGCATTGATCGAGGCTATGGGAGGAGAAAACGGCGACCTGCTTCTCTTTGCTGCTGATAAGAATAAAGTGGTATGGGATGTCCTCGGAGCACTCCGCCTGGAGCTCGCACGACAGATGGAACTTCTGGATAAAAACGAATACAAATTCCTCTGGGTAACGGAATTCCCGCTTCTTGAGTGGAGTGAAGAGCAGAATCGTTTCACAGCGATGCATCATCCGTTCACCATGCCGATGGAAGAAGACCTTCAGTACATCGATTCTGATCCGGGAAGAGTACGTGCCAAAGCATACGATATCGTTCTGAACGGAAACGAGATCGGAGGAGGAAGTGTGCGTATCTTCAATCAGGAAATCCAGAGTAAGATGTTTGAAGTACTCGGTTTCACACCCGAGCAGGCCGAAGAACAGTTTGGATTCTTATTGAATGCGTTTAAATACGGTGTACCGCCGCACGCAGGACTTGCTTACGGACTGGATCGTCTGGTTATGCTGATGGCAAAACAGGACAGCATCCGCGACGTAATCGCATTCCCGAAGGTGAAGGATGCATCTGATTTGATGACCGAGGCTCCGGCAGCAGTTGACAAAAAACAGCTGGAAGAGCTGGGACTGGAACTTGCGGGAACAAAGGAAGAGAAGACAGAAGAATAAGAATAAAAGAAGAGAAGCACGTTGTCCAGAAAATGGATGACGTGCTTTTTTCTATAGAAAACTTCACTTCCATGACGAATAATCTAGACTTGCAAAAAAATTATATAAAAGAAAACCACTGGGATATCTCAGTGGTTAAAGAGCGACAGACGGGACTCGAACCCGCGACCTCCACCTTGGCAAGGTGGCGTACTACCAACTGTACTACTATCGCATGTGTAATTGTCGTTCCTCAGAACAATATATACTATACCTTATGAATGAACATTTGTCAACTGATTTGTGAAGAAATGCATGTTCAACTTTTTGAGGATTTGTGGATATTTTGCTGACAATTCGTTTGAAACAAATGAAAAGTCATACATGCAAAACGAAAAAAAGGGTTGACGAAGTGCACGCATATAGGGTATACTATATTTTGTTCAGAGGAACGCAAATTCATACATGCGATAGTAGTACAGTTGGTAGTACGCCACCTTGCCAAGGTGGAGGTCGCGGGTTCGAGTCCCGTCTGTCGCTCTGGAAACAATGGGGTTTATGCTCCATTGTTTTTTTTATGTAATTCTTTGCTCAGAAGTAATGCTAGTAAAGTTTTCTGGACATTTATTGTTAACAACGAAGATAAGCGCGCAAGAATCGTAACACTGATCGTTCTGTTTGTCGGTGTATTATTGATTGCACCATTGAAAGGAATCCTTCAGAATGAGTATTTTTCAACAGCCAGTAATTACCTCTTACCGGCACTTTTCGGATGTATGACACTCGGTATGATCGGACGTGGAAATGGACCTACATATGTAAAGAATAAACTGCTCATCATGGTTGTTCCTGCTGTTTTGATATCAATCCTGACTGTCATGGGGATTGCGTCTACCGGTTTGGCCGGTATTCTGATTCTTGTAATGATTCCTGTCACGATTCTGTGTGCACGGATACTTTTTATTTTTTGTGAATTTATACCTTTGAAATTTGGACGAAAAAAATGGTATCATATATTATAAGGTGCTGTTTTGGAATGTGTCGGTTGTAGAAATCGAAGTAGACACAGCGAATATCGAGCGGAGAATGAAGGAGGTATGATTGTGTATCAAATTGGAGATTACATTGTAAAATCTACAGATGGTGTATGCAAAGTGGAAGACATCCTGCATTTGAACATGTCTGGAGTTGATTGCAAGAAAGAGTACTATTTATTGATACCGGTTGGAGAGAAGGCCGAAAAAATATATGTCCCTGTCGACACAAAAACCAATATCAGAAAGGCTATGACGGAAGAGGAAGCTTTGAAACTGATCGACAAAATACCCGAGATTGAGGAAATGTGGGTGGACAATGAAAAAATGAGGGAGCAGCGATATAAGGAAGCGGTTCGAAGCGGCGATCCGGAATCTCTGATCAGTATTATTAAAATGATATACTTGCGCAAGCAGAAAAGAATGGCCCAGGGCAAAAAAACGATGATGGTAGATGAGCGCTATTTTCAAAAGGCGGAACAGAGCCTGTATTCAGAACTTGGTTTTGCACTCGGGAAAAACAAGGATGAAGTGTGCCGGATTATTGAAGAGTCGGTAAAACGAAAGAAAAAATAGAATCAGAAAAAGGAGTCTGCATTGCCGGTTAATGGCTGAGGCAGACTCCTCTTTTATGTAATGAATTTCATTCACTAAAATATACGAAAAGCAAAATCCGATTACCGGAGGAAGAACCAGTATCCGGCAAATGCAGCTGCAGCAAGGATCAGAATGACAAGAATCACGACCAGTACGACCGGAAAACGTCCACCTTCATCCTCGTCATCTTCATCAAGCATATTCTGGTAATTCTCACGCATTTCTTTTTCACGGGATTCACGTACATGCTTCGGCGGAATGTTGGAGTAAGTCTGTTCTGACTTTCTGTTATCGATCTGTTTGCGTCTGACCGGTTTCGGCTGATCCTCAAAGGCACTGTCCAGTGCATCGGAAAATTCCTCGATCGGATCTTCCATTGCGCGCGGTGCCGGTTTTACCGGACGTGGTTTTTTCTTCGGACGCGGTGCTTCTTCATCGAAGCCTGGACGTTCAATTGCAACAGTCTCATCCAGAGCTGCTTTTTTCTTTTTGGCAGGAACGGTTTTCTTCTCAGGCATAGTTTTCTCTTTTACCGGAGCAGCAGGTTTCTTTCTGGGTGCTGCTTCTTTAGCTTCCGGAGAAACAGGTCTCTTCTTCGGAGCTGCCTTCTTCTCAGTCGCTGCAGCCTTTGCCTGTGGGAGTTCCTGGGTGTTTGCCTCAGACCCGGAAGGAACAGGTTTCTTTTTCCTGGCAGGGGCTGCCGGTTTGGCAGAAGACTCGGAGACAGGTGCCTTTCTCACCGGGTTTTCATTTCCCGGAACAGGATTCGGATTCACCGGGCGTTTTTTGCGCTTTGGCTTTGGCGTTTCTGTATCAACTTCCTTTTTGGCACGCTGTTTATCTAAATTCCACTGTTTCTTGCAATCGTGGCAAATGGCAAATTCGTTGTAGATAGCCTCACCGTCTGCAGTCTCACCGACTTTCTTGTTTCTGATCTCAAGTTCTTTGTTACAAATGGGGCATTTCATTCGTTATCTCTCCTCTTTGGCTTTTCATAGTCTTAATGTCCATACATATATAATGTTATCACTTCTGGAAAAGAAGTCAAGAAACTTCTTTGCACGTATTCAAAAAAGTGATAGAATAGAACCAATTAATGACTATTTACTCGAGACACAGGAAAGGATTAAAATACGATGGATAATAAGGTGATTAAAATCGGACTGCTTGGACTGGGGACAGTCGGAACAGGTGTATATAAGTTGATTGGACGCCGCAGTGATGAGATGGAACAGAAGATTGGAGCAAATCTTGAGATCGAGAAGATTCTTGTACATAATTTGAAAAAGACACGCCATGGAATCGAACAGAGCCTTCTGACGGACCGTTGGGAGGATATTATCGGAAATGAAGAAATTCGGATCGTCATTGAAGCGATGGGAGGAATTGAACCGGCCAGAACGATGATTCTGGAGGCGATTGTAGCAGGTAAAAGTGTGGTTACGGCGAATAAGGATCTGATTGCGGAACATGGAAGAGAGCTGTTGGAAGCCGCCAGGGAACATAAGGTAGATCTTCTCTTTGAAGCGGCGGTTGCCGGAGGAATTCCGATTATCCGACCGTTGAAACAATGTCTTGCGGCAAATGAGATTGATGAAGTCGTCGGAATCGTAAACGGAACGACAAACTATATTTTAACGAAAATGTTTGAAGAGGGAATGGACTTCGGTGAGGCTCTGGCACAGGCACAGGAGCTGGGCTATGCGGAGGCGGATCCGACCGCAGATGTCGAGGGCCTGGATGCAGGACGTAAAATGGCGATCATGGCTTCCGCTGCATTCCATTCCAGAGTCGTATTCGACGATGTGTATACGGAAGGAATTACAAAGATCTCAGCAAGAGATGTCGCATATGCCAGAGAATTTGACTGTGTTATCAAGCTGCTTGGGGTAGCAAGAAATACGCCAGAGGGTATCGAAGTCGGTGTCTATCCGATGATCATTGATAAGAATCATCCTCTGGCTACGGTAAGAGAATCCTTCAATGCAGTGTTCGTGCATGGAGACGCGGTAGGAGACACCATGTTCTATGGAAGAGGAGCAGGTGAGATGCCTACGGCAAGCGCGGTAGTAGGAGATATTCTGGATGTGGCAAGGAATATGCAGTACGGCTGCATGGGAAGAATCGGATGCGGATGTTATAAAGAACTGCCGGTCAAAGAGTTTGGAGAAGTCAAGAACCGCTTTTTCCTGAGAATGCAGGTAACGAATGAGCCGGGCGTTCTTGCGCAAATCGCGAAAGTATTTGGCGATCACAAGGTCAGCATCGAACGGGTCGTACAAAGAGAAGCGAAGAAAATGCATGCCGAACTGGTTATCGGAACCGCGGCAGTTAAGGAATATCATATGAAGGATGCAGTGGATGCTCTTAAGGAAATGCCGATCGTAAAAGAAATCAGCAGTATCATCCGGGAATATTAAGGGAATCATAGAGAAAGGAAGTGGAGCAATGCGTGAGCGTACGACGATAGGCTTTTTGGTGAAACAGATTAATAATATTTATGAAAAAGATTTCAACCGGATGCTGAAGTCGATCGGCATCACTTCCTCACAGTGCGCGGTACTGGATTATTTATTTCACAGCAGCAAGGAAGAGATCACACAGCGTGATATCGAACGGCACTTAAGTCTGAAGAATCCGACGGTGACAGGTCTTTTGAAACGGCTGGATGAGAAGGGATTCATTTTATCCGTGCCCAGTACGACGGATAAACGTTGCAAGAACATTTATCTGACTGAGAAGGCCTACGATATTCAGAAGAAGATGGAGGCAAGCAGGAAGAAGAGTGACAGGCAGCTTACGATGGGAATGACACAGAAAGAAGTACAGGCGCTCAAAAAAGCGCTGGAAAAAGTACTATATAATATTTCTGAACCGTAAATCGGACAGATTCTAAGTGGTAAAGGAGAAAGAGACATGAGTTATGCAGACAAAGTTTTTATAGATATGTGCCGGGACATTATTGATCACGGAACCAGCACGGAAGGGGAGAAGGTTCGTCCGAGATGGGAGGACGGAACACCGGCATACACGATCAAAAAATTCGGTGTTGTGAACCGCTATGACCTGCGTAAGGAATTCCCGGCAATCACGCTCAGAAAGACAGCGATCAAGAGCTGTACCGATGAACTGTTATGGATCTGGCAGAAAAAGTCGAATAATATTCATGATCTAAGCAGCCATATCTGGGACAGTTGGGCGGATGAGGACGGATCCATCGGGAAAGCCTACGGTTATCAGATGAGCGTCAAGCATCAGTATAAAGAAGGAATGATGGATCAGGTGGACCGGGTGATTTACGATCTGAAGAACAATCCGTACAGTCGGAGAATCATGACCAATATCTATGTGCATCAGGATCTTCATGAGATGAATCTTTATCCGTGTGCGTACAGCATGACGTTTAATGTGACGAAGGAAAAAGGAAGTGACAAACTTACCTTGAACGGGATTCTGAATCAGCGTTCTCAGGATGTGCTTGCGGCAAACAATTGGAATGTCTGCCAGTACGCGGTTCTTCTGCATATGCTGGCGCAGGTCTGCGATATGCAGGTTGGAGAGTTCGTACATGTGATTGCGGATGCGCACATTTACGATCGTCATATCCCGCTGATCGAGGAACTGATCACCAGAGAGACGCATCCGGCACCGACGTTCTGGCTGAATCCGGAAATTAAAGATTTCTATGCATTTACAAAAGATGATGTCCGTCTTGATAACTATGTAACGGGACCTCAGATCAAGGATATACCAATCGCTGTGTAGAGGCGAAATACGGGATAAAGGAGAGAAGCAAATATGAAACTGATTGTAGCGGCTGATAGAAATTGGGCCATTGGGAAAAACAATAAATTGATGTGGAGTATTCCGGCTGATATGAAATTCTTCCGTGAGACGACACAGGGAAACGTCGTGATCATGGGAAGAAAGACACTGGAAAGCTTTCCGCAGGGACAGCCCCTGAAGAACAGGGTAAATATTGTGATTACGAGAAATCCGTCCTACAAAGTCAAGGATGCGGTCGTCGTTCACAGTGTGGAGGAAGCAATTGAGGAGAGCAGGAAATATGACGGAGACGTATTTGTGATCGGCGGGGAGAGCATTTACCGGGCAATGCTTCCTTATTGTGATACGGCGCTCGTGACGCGGATCGATTATGCTTACGAAGCCGATACCTGGTTCCCGAATCTGGATGAGGATGAAGAGTGGGAGCTGACAGATGAAGGGGAAGAACAGACCTGTTTTGATCTGGAGTATGCCTTTACCAGATATGAACGCAAATAACAAAAAACATCAAGAAAATATGCAAGAACTATCATTGACAAAGACTGGTAATGGTAAGTATAATAGATTCAATCAGTAAAGAAACAAGCAAGAATATGTGAAATGCAATGACAAGGAGGAGTACATAATTTCCGGATGCTTAGAGAGAAAGCGGTCGGTGTAAGCTTTCGGGATGGAATTATGGAAGTAGCCTTCGAGCAGCGAACCCAACGGGCTGATGCCTCAGTAGACTTCGACGTGATTCCGACGTTACATGGGAACGGTATCGGACAGGAGAAATGTCCCGTACTGACAGAGTGCAGGAACTGCGGTTCCTGAATTTAGGTGGTAACACGGATGATGATTCGCCCTAAGCTAGTAATAGTTTGGGGCGGTTTTTTTGCTTTATAGAACAAAGGAGGTAGTTACATGAAGAAAATTTCGGGGAACAAATTATTGGTAAAAGCGCTGAAAGAAGAAGGAGTAGAGGTCATGTTCGGATATCCGGGCGCCTGCACGATCGATATCAGCGATGAACTTTATAAGCAGAACCATACAAAGGTGATCCTTCCAAGACATGAACAGGCACTGGTTCATGCGGCAGATGCCTATGCGAGATCGACAGGGAAAGTAGGCGTATGTCTTGTAACCAGCGGCCCGGGTGCGACGAATCTGGTAACAGGACTTGCAACAGCCAACTATGACAGTGTTCCTCTGGTATGCTTTACCGGTCAGGTGGCCAGACCTCTGATCGGAAATGATGCCTTTCAGGAAGTTGATATTGTAGGAATCACAAGAAGTATTACCAAATACGGTGTGACGGTAAGCAGGAGAGAGGATCTCGGGCGCATCATCAAAGAAGCGTTTTATATTGCAAGAACAGGACGCCCGGGTCCGGTACTTGTGGATCTCCCGAAAGATGTGATGGCAGAGCTGGGAAGTCCGGAATATCCGCAGACTGTGAATATCCGTGGGTATAAACCGAGCACAGGTGTACATATCGGCCAGCTTAAGAGGGCAATCAAGATGCTCGGTAAAGCAAAACGCCCGCTGCTCCTTGCGGGCGGAGGTGTTAATATTTCCGGAGCCAATGCATGCTTTCGCAAATTTGCTGAGATCACAAATGTTCCGGTGGTGACAACGATTATGGGACGAGGTGCGATTCCGACCGATCACCCGCTCTTTATCGGCAATCTTGGAATGCACGGTTCCTATGCTTCCAATATGGCTGTGGGTGAATGCGATCTCCTTTTCTCCATCGGTACCCGATTTAATGACCGTATTACCGGAAAATTGCATGCATTTGCACCGAACGCGCAGATCGTGCATATTGACATTGATACGGCGTCGATTTCCAGAAATATCAAAGTAGATGTCCCGATTGTCGCCGATGCGAAGGAGGCCATCGAAAAGCTTCTTGAGTATGTGGAACCGGGCGACAATGCGGCATGGTTGGAAAGAATCGGAGAGTGGAAACAGGAGCATCCGCTGAAGATGAAACCAAAATACGGCGTGATGCAGGCTCAGGATATTATCGAAACGATCAATGAAGTATTTAAAGAGGATGATACAATCGTTGTGACGGATGTAGGACAGCATCAGATGTTCACTTCCCAATATTTGGAAGTCAATGAAAAAACAAGAATGTATATGTCAGGCGGACTTGGTACAATGGGATATGGACTGCCTGGTGCAGTCGGCGCACAAATCGGCAATCCGGACAGCACCGTGATTGCAATTTCCGGTGACGGAGGAATGCAGATGAATATTCAGGAATTTGCAACTGCAGTTTTGGAGGAGCTGCCGCTGATCCTTTGTGTATTTAACAACACATATCTGGGAATGGTTCGCCAGTGGCAGAAATTATTCTATGGCAAACGTTATTCCATGACGGATCTCCGCTCCGGTGCGGCGACCAGAAGAGGGGAAGAACCTCCGGTGAAATATACGCCTGATTTTGTGAAACTGGCTGAAAGTTACGGAGCAAAGGGAATCCGTGTAACCCGTCCGGAAGAAATGAAGCCGGCATTTGAAGAAGCAAAGAGAAATCGCGCTCTTAAGGTACCGACACTGATCGAATTCATTCTGGATCCGGAAGATCAGGTCTATCCGATGGTACAGCCGGGCGGAACATTGGAAGAGATGATTCTGGATAATTAAGGAGGAGCAGACATGGATAATACAATGAAGAAAAGATGGATTTCGTTATATGTAGAAAATCAGGTGGGTGTCCTGTCCAAGATTTCCGGCCTGTTTTCGGGAAAATGCTACAATCTGGAGAGCCTGACTGTAGGAAAGACGGAGGATCCGACAATCTCCCGTATGACGATCGAAACGATCAGTGATGAAGAAACATACGAACAGATCAAGAAACAGCTGAACCGAATGGTAGAGGTGATCAAAGTCATTGATTTCACGGAGATTTCTGTAGTCATGCAGGAGCTTATGTTTGTCAAAGTAAAGAACTGCACGCCGGAAGATAAAACGGAACTGTTCCAGATTGCACAAACCTATCAGGCAAAGGTACGCGATTACGGAAAAGACAGTGTGCTTTTGGAATTTGTTCACACGGCGCACAAAAACAGTGCGATCATTCAGTTCCTTCGTTCGGAGTTCCAGTCAATCGAAGTGGTAAGAGGCGGAACTGTGGGAATCGAAGCGATTACCATGCCGAAGAGATAGGAAAACAGATCAAAACAAAAAAACAGAGCGCACTCTTGAATTTTAGGCGGAGTCGTATTATAATGAAGTTTAGATTTCGAGAGTGTGAAATCCATAGCATTAAATAAGTAAAAATAATAAAAATACAACTGCCGAAGGACAGCGGAATGGAGGAATTACAATGGAAAAGAAACAGATTGACTGGTCAAATCTCGGGTTTGGATACGTACAGACTGACATGCGTTATGTTTCTAATTTTAAGGACGGCAAGTGGGATGAAGGTGAACTTACACCGGATGCGAATGTAGTGTTGAATGAGTGCGCAGGAGTGCTTCAGTATGCACAGACTGTATTTGAAGGCCTGAAGGCGTATACAACAGAAGATGGACATATTGTAATGTTTCGTCCGGATCTGAATGCAAAACGTATGGCAGATTCCGCAAGAAGACTGGAAATGCCGGTTTTCCCGGAAGACAGATTTATTGAGGCAGTTGCACAGACTGTAAAGGCAAATGCAGCTTATGTACCTCCGTATGGTTCAGGAGCAACCTTATATGTACGTCCGTATATGTTCGGAACCAATCCGGTTATCGGTGTAAAGCCGGCGGATGAATATCAGTTCCGTGTATTTACAACACCGGTAGGTCCGTATTTCAAAGGCGGTGCAAAGCCGATTACGATCAAGGTTTCCGATTTTGACCGTGCAGCACCGCACGGAACAGGACACATCAAAGCCGGATTGAATTATGCGATGAGCCTTCATGCAATCGTGACCGCTCATGAAGAAGGATTTGCAGAGAATATGTATCTGGACGCTGCGACCAGAACGAAAGTGGAAGAGACCGGCGGAGCAAACTTTATCTTTGTAACAAAGGACAATAAAGTCGTTACACCGAAGTCAGACAGTATCCTGCCGTCTATCACAAGACGTTCGATCCTGCATGTGGCAAAAGAATATCTCGGACTGGAAGTAGAAGAGAGAGAAGTATTCTTTGACGAAGTGAAAGATTTCGCAGAATGCGGACTCTGCGGAACCGCAGCAGTTATCTCACCGGTAGGCAAGATCGTGGATCACGGCAAAGAGATCTGCTTCCCGAGCGGAATGGACGAGATGGGACCTGTTACCAAGAAGCTGTATGAAACCCTGACCGGAATTCAGATGGGACATCTGGAAGCACCGGAAGGATGGATCAAGGTGGTTGAATAATGGATCAGAATGCAAAAAAGAGAAATGAACTGCTGGCACAGCAGATGATAAAAGCACTGGAATCCCGCAATATGGAAGCTTATTATGCGGAAAATAAAGAAGAAGCGCTTTGTAAGGCTCTGGAGCTCATGCCGGAAGGAAGCTCTGTTGCATGGGGCGGTTCCATGAGTGTAAAGGAAATCGGTCTTATCAAGGCTGTTCATGAAAGAAATTACGAAGTCTATGACCGGGATCTGGCAAAGACTCCGGAAGAAAGAACCGAGATTACCAAAAAGGCATTTTTCAGCGATTTCTTCCTGGCAAGCTCCAATGCGATCACGGAAGACGGAATCCTGGTCAATATTGACGGACATGCCAACCGTGTAGCTGCCATTGCATACGGACCGAAGAATGTACTTATGATCATCGGAATGAATAAGGTCGTGCGTTCCGAGGAAGATGCCAGAGCGCGCGCAAAACATATTGCGGCGCCGGTCAACGCACAGCGTTTCGGAAAGACACCTTGTACCGTTACCGGACAATGCTCCGACTGCAAGTCTCCGGGATGCATCTGCTGTCAGACGATGATTACCAGATTCAGTCAGATTCCGAAGAGAATCAAGATCATTCTGGTCAATGAAGAACTTGGATTCTAGGATTTTCAGATGGAAAAGATCAGAAAACAGTATACATTTACCGGACATGTACAGGGAGTCGGTTTCCGGTACAGCGCCCAGTATCTTGCGCAGGCGATCGGCGTGACCGGCTGGGTGAAAAATGAATGGGACGGCACCGTGGTAATGGAAGCGCAGGGAACGAGAGAACAGCTTGATCTTCTGGTGCAGAAGCTCAGAACACGGAATTTTATCCGGATCGATTATGCGGCGGAGTTGGAAATTCCGTTGGTGGAAGAACTGGGATTTCATGTGAGATGATAATATAGTGAGATGAAAGAGAGCACTTTGTATGGGAAACATACAGAGTGCTTTTTTTCTTTTAATGGTGTAATAGGGATGAAAAATGAAAGAATGTTTAGACTCAGTTTAGTTTTTCCGGCTATTATTATATAATCATAACAGAATATTTGAGGAGGCAGAAAATGGTTCATATACTTGTTGTCGACGATGATAAGAATACGCGTCGTTTATATAAAGCGGTACTGGAAAGTGAGAATTATACGGTGTACACGGCTGAGAATGGGGAGGAAGCGCTGGGATTGATGGATCGGGAGCACATTGATCTTGTTGTACTGGATGTCATGATGCCGAAAATGGACGGATATGAGTTTACTAAAGTACTCAGGGAATCACAGAATACGCTTCCGATCCTGATGGTTTCTGCGAAGCATCTTCCGGAAGACAAAAAGAAAGAATATCTGGATATTATAGAGGAGGAGGCACTGCGCCTTTCGGCGATGACAACCAATGTCATGAACATGACAAAGGTGGAGAATCAGACGATTCTGACTGATATTACCAAATTCAATCTGTCCGAGCAGATTCGTTCCAGCGTTCTGCTCCTTGAGAATGCATGGACGAAGGAGAGAATTACCAGATTTTTATTGCGAATGAAGGACCGGAGATACCGCCGGAAAGTCAGAAGAAGATATTTGACAAACTTTATCAGGCTGATGAATCACATTCTTCCGAAGGAAACGGGATCGGGCTTGCGATCGTGAAGCGCGTGGTCGAGCTGCATTATGGTGATATCGATGCAGAATGCAGAAACGGGATCACAACCTTCTATGTGGAACTTCCGAAAGACGCCAGGTAGTGATATGCGTTTGTGAAATTTTTGTGAAATGGCAATTGAGTTTCGTTTCAGTTTAGATTTCTCCGATATGATGAGTGGAAGATTCGGAAGAATTGATATTTATCTTGAAATTTACGAAAGGACATAAAGGATGTTTGAAAATCAATATATAGACTATGCTGCAGATATGACGATTCTTCTTACTTACTATAAATGCAAGGATGACTGGAAAGACGAAGCAAAAAAGATGGAAGCAGCGTATGGTACGATGCTGGAAAAGCATGTTGGGCGGCGGAGTCGCAACCCGCCTGATCGAGAGAAATACGACCCTTCCGACCAGATATTCCAGAGTGTTCTCGATGGCAGCGCCGTATCAGCGAGATGTGGAAATCCGTGTTCTTCAGGGGGAAAGGCCGATGGCAAAAGACAATAAGAAGATCGGAGATTTCAGACTCAAGGGAATCCGGAAAGCACCGGCGGGTGTTCCGCAGATCGAAGTAACCTTTGACATAGATGCAAACGGAATTCTGAAAGTTTCAGCCAAAGATCTGGATACAGGGAAGGAACAGTCGATCACGATCACAGCGGATGACCGTATGTCAGATGCAGAAATTGAACAGGCAATGCGGGATGCGGCAGAATATGCAGGACAGGATAATCTGAGGCGAGAAGCTTTGGAATTGTCAAGTGAAGCAAATCAGATCGTCATCCAGGCACAGAAGAAATTAAAAGAAGAAGGAAAGCAGATGGACAAAGCTGTCAAGAAGCAGCTGAAGAGTGCAAATGCGGCGCTCCAGAAATGTCTGTCCAGGCTCCGCGTAGATAAAGTAACACAGGAAGATATCAATAAACTGAAATGTGCAAAAGAAGAGGTTGAAAGACTGCTTTAATACAAACAGGACGACAGGCGCCATCAACGCTTATCGTCCTGTTTTTTCTGCGTGCCGCTAATTAGATGCTTATAAAAGGCACGCTGAAATTTATCCCTGATTAAATCGTGAAAGGAATTGTCTGGTCCGTTCTTCTTTCGGATTTTCAAACACTTCCTTCGGATCACCCTGTTCTACAATATATCCGTCATCCATGAAAATGACCTGATGTGCGACATCCCTTGCAAAGGCCATTTCATGAGTTACGATTACCATTGTGGTTTCTTTGTCGGCGAGTTCTTTGATTACCTTCAGCACTTCACCGGTCAGTTCCGGATCCAGTGCGGAAGTGGGCTCATCAAAACAAAGAATATCCGGTTTCAGCGCAAGAGCACGGGCGATTGCGACCCTCTGACACTGACCGCCTGAAAGCTGGTGCGGATAATTGTTCATCCTGTTTGAAAGTCCCATCTGTGCAAGAAGATCTTCCGCCAGCAGGCGGATCTCGTCGTGGATCTCCTTTTTGCGTGACTTGTAATCCGGCTGTTCTTTGGCAAGGAGTTCCTTCGCCAGCATGACATTTTCCAGAGCAGTATACTGCGGAAACAGGTTAAATGACTGGAAGACGAGACCGAAATGCAGACGTTTCTTCCGAACAGAGGATTCCTGCCAGGTCGAAGGATCTGCGGAATCAAAAAGCGTTTCACCATTTACGCGGATGACGCCTTCATCCGGTTTTTCCAGAAAATTGAGACAGCGCAAAAGAGTCGTCTTACCGCTTCCGGAAGAACCGATGATGGATACGACTTTCCCTTTTTCGAGAGAGAAACTGATATCCTTCAGAACTTCTGTATGATTAAACGTTTTACCAATGTGTTCTACTTCTAAGATTGCCATTGTTTTCTTTCTCCTTTATCTGAAATAATCCAGCTTTTTCTCTAAGCGGCCCAACAGTACCGTTACAATACCGTTGAATATAAGGTAATAAACAGCTGTAAAGAACAGCGGCCAGATCTGACCGGAAATACCGTGGGATCCTTTCATGAACGCCTGACCGGCCCAGATGATCTCCTGCAGTGCGATAATGCGGGCAAGAGAAGTATCTTTGACAAGGGTGATGATCTCATTGGACATCGGAGGAACGATACGTTTGATCATCTGGAGAAGCGTTACTTTGAAGAAAATCTGACTTTTTGTCATACCAAGTACCAGTCCGGCTTCTTCCTGACCTACCGGAACACCCTGGATCCCGCCGCGGTAGATTTCTGAAAAATAGCATGCATAGTTGATAATGAACGCAACGGAAGCTGCCAGGAAACGTCCTCCTTCACCGCCGCCCCAGATAGGATTGTGAAGGACCAGCCCCGGAAAGTAAAAGATAATGAGAAGCTGGATCATCAGAGGAGTACCACGGATAATCCAGACGAAAAGCTTGGTCAAATAGCTAAGTGGTTTAAAACGTGACATGGAACCGAAGGCGATGATAAGTCCGAGCGGAAATGCGCCGATCAGTGTCACAAAGAAAAGTTTTAATGTTTGTAAAAAGCCGACATTCAAAGCGTTGATGACAATCGGCATCTGTTCCATAATCTGATTCATAGGGATACCCTGCTTTCTCCAAAAATAGATTGTATTTTACGCATTATGATACGTAAGTGGAATGTAAATGAATAGAGAGCGGAGGAACCGCTCTCTATCCGGAAAATCATTACTGTTCAATAAGTGCTGCCTGAACACCGTATTTCTCAGCACATTCCATCATGCTGCCATCCGCATAGCTGGATGAGAAGAAATCGTTCAGAGCCTTGGCAAGGTCAGAACCCTTACGGAATCCAACGCCGTATTCTTCGCTGTTCAGTCCGAATGTGTAGGCCAGGTTCTCATATCCGGTTCCCTCACCGACCATGGCAGCTGCCATCAGAGAGTCGATCACGGCAGCATCTGATGTTCCTGCAGCAACTTCCATCAGTGCGTCAGCCTGAGATTTTACGGATGTGTAATTGATTCCAAGGTCGCTGATTGCGGCTTCGCCGGCACTTCCTGATTCTACTGCGAACGTAAGTCCGGAAATACTGTCTGCATCCTGATACTGGTCTTTCTTGTCAGCTGGAACAATGACAACCTGTGCATTGTTGCAGTAAGCGTTGGAACATTCCATAGAACTTGTTACTTCATCTGTAAGAGTCATACCGTTCCATACACAATCGATCGTCTTTCCGTCAAGCTCCATGATCTTGTTATCCCAGTCGATCTCGACGAATTCAACATCAACACCCAGGCTTTCTGCAAAAGCTTTTGCCATATCAGCATCGAAACCGATCCATTCATCGTTCTCATCTTTATAGTCCATCGGCTCGAAATCGGTGATACCAACAACCAGAGTTCCTTTTTCTTTCACATATTCCATATCGGTCTGTTCACTGGAAGTATTTTCTGTCTTTGTTTCCTTATTTTCCTCTGTCTTCGATCCGGAACCGCCGCAAGCTGCAAGCGAAAGAATCATGGCAAGAGTAAGGCCCATTGAAATTAACTTTTTCATGCTTAATTCTCTCCTTATATTAAATATGTAATGCGATTTACTTCACAATATTATCAATTTACTAAAGTAAAGTCAAGCGAAAAACGAATAAAAGTAAAGAAAGTGAGCCAATTCGGCAGATCGAGTCGTGTTTGCTTAAAAGGCAGGGTTGAAATCCATAGGTTTCAACATTATAATGGGAATAGAAATTACATTGAGGAAATGGAGGCAGAATATGACGAAGGAAAGGATAGAAAACTGGCTGGGGAACCGCATGAAGGATCATCCGGGCAATGTGATTTCGGCAGATTTTGCTATCAGGCCAGAGCTTGTAGGGGTTCACTTTTTTGATGAGCCGTTGGTGGGAATCGGAAGTGCAGAGGATCCTCTGTTTGATGAGTATAAAAAAGAGGGTGTGATCGGACCGTGGCATCTCAGTCCAAAAGAATGGATGCCGGAAGCCAATACAGTGGTTTCTGTTTTTTTCCCGTTTACAGAAGAAGTGCGAAGAAGCAACCGGGAGACGGAAGGAGAGCCCTCAGCTGAATGGCTTCATGGAAGGATCGAAGGGCAGGCCTTTCTGGCTGATACAATGCGTGAGCTGGCTGCATGGATGAACGAACAGAATGTGCCAACTCTTGTACCGGCGCAGGACGAGCGGTTCCAAAGTGTTATGGGAGGCCAGGGAATTACCGGATACGAGAATATCAATGAGAAGACCTACGGAAGCAGATGGTCGGAACGACATGCGGCTTATGTGTGTGGTCTGGGAACGTTCGGGCTTTCCAAAGGGATCATTACAGAAAAAGGAATGGCAGGGCGCTTCGGCAGTCTGGTTACGGTGATGGAGGCGGAGCCGGATGTGCGGAAGTATTCCGGACTTTATGATTACTGCATTTTCTGCGGTGCATGTATCAGGCGCTGTCCGGTGCAGGCGATCTCCTTCGAAGAAGGAAAGAAGCATCCGCTGTGTCATCAGAAACTGATGCAGACGAAGAGAGATTTTGCCCCGCGCCTTGGCTGCGGAAAATGCCAGACCGGTGTACCCTGCGAGAGCAGGATACCGGAAAAGAAAACGGTGGATTCGAGGTTATACATATGAAAATTGGAATTTTTGATTCGGGAATCGGCGGATTATCCGTTCTTCACCGCGCGATGAAAATGATGCCGAACGTGAGTTTTGTCTATTATGCGGACACCGAGCATGTGCCATACGGAGAAAAGACGGTGCAGCAGATTCGGGAATTTGACGAACATAATCTGAATTTCCTGATCGATCAGGGGGTAGATGCGGTCGTGATCGCCTGCAATACAGCTACGAGTGTTGCCACGAAGGAATTTCGCGCCGGCTTTCCGGTGCCAATCGTGGGGATGGAACCGGCGGTCAAGAAAGCAGTGGAGCAGTATTGTGACACCGGGAAACGGATCCTTGTGGCGGCAACACCGATTACGATTGCCTCGGATAAGCTTCATAATCTCCTTGAGCGGGTGGATAAGGAGCATGATGTAGATCTGCTCCCGCTTCCGAAATTGGTGCGATTCGCGGAAAAAGGTGATTTTACATCCGGAGGGATCGAAGCATATCTATGCGAAGAACTTTCCGAATTCGACCTGGAAGATTATGCGGCAGTCGTACTGGGCTGTACCCATTTTAATTATTTTAAACAGAACTTTCGAAATGTTTTCCCGGAAGAGATTCATTTCGTGGACGGTAATGAAGGGACGCTCCGGCAGCTTCTTCGCGTTCTGCCGGGGGATCTGACCGATCAAAAGGAAGAAAACTCGGCTTCTGTACAATACTTTTTTTCGGGAGTACCGGCAGACGACGCGCAGATAGAATTGGTGGAACGCTGCATGAAACGCCTGGATGAGATGTACGACATAGTATAGACATTTCCCCTGGTCGATCCGCATAGAATGTGATGAAGGCGCAGCAGGAGATCATGCATGGGAAAACAGAAAATTTCGCCGAAAGGATTTGTGATAACAACCGCAGTAGCAGCCTGTATTCTTGGAACCGCATATTGGAGTGAGCAAACCGTAAACGTAGGAGGAAACACCGGTCATGCAGCAGAAAGTCTGGTACAGGATACCTTTACGGCCTATCTTCTTGAAGAGGAACCCGAAGAAAATGCAGAAGAAAACGGGGATGAAAAGGATTACATCAAGTGGGTGGAATTTCATGTGACATCAGAGGCAATGAAGCAGGCATATCAATATGATTTGGATACATATGACGGCGATGTTCACCTGAACTGGGTCGATCTTCTTGCATACCTGGGAGCAAAATACGGGGGAGATTTCTCCCGCTACCGAAGCTCGGATCTTGCCGAAACGGCTGAAAAGCTGCAGATGGGTGAGTTATCGGTGAAAGAACTGGAAGACACGATGGAGTACTTTGCATATTACCGTGAAGCTTATGGGGCGGTTCTGGACGGGATGGTGGGAGAGTACCGTCTGGAACAGTCCGATGGGAGTATGAAAAGTTTTTATGGGCTCAAGGCATTTAACCCGATCGCGAAAGGATTTCCATATTCGGATTATGACGATTTCGGAGTTTCCAGAAGCTACGGATACCGCAGAAATCATCTGGGACATGATATGATGGGACAGGTGGGGACACCGGTTATAGCAGTAGAATCCGGCGTGATTTCAGCGCTCGGATGGAACCAGTATGGCGGCTGGAGGATCGGAATCGACAGTTTTGATAAAAAGAGATATTACTATTACGCACATCTAAGGCAGAACCGTCCGTATGCCGAAGGGCTGAAAGAAGGAGATGTGGTGCAGGCGGGGGATGTGATCGGCTATCTCGGCCGCACCGGATACAGCTCGGAAGAAAATGTCAACAATATTGATGAATATCATCTTCATTTTGGGCTGCAGCTTATTTTTGACGAATCACAGAGAGAAGGAAATCATGAGATCTGGGTCAGCGGATATGAACTTGTGCGGTTCCTCTCCATGAACCGCTCGGAAGCGGTCAGAAATGACGCGACAAAAGAATGGACGAGAAAATATGCTTTCGTTGATCCGGCTGCAGAAGCGTATCTGAAGGAGAATCAGAAGACACATAGTGAATAAATATTAAGAGGTGCAGGGGTTATCCCTGCACCTCTTGAATTCCGGAAATATCCGAATCAATCATCATGGAATAGTTGGTATAATACACCACGAATCCCGGTTTACTTCCATTTGGTTTTTTGACATGTTTTTTCTCCACATAGTCGATCTCCACCTTTTCGGATTTCGCATTCTTGGAGTAATGGGCAGCCAGGCGGGCCGCCTCCTCGAAAGTGCGGTCCGGCATTTCGTCTCCGCCGGTCTTTACGATAACGTGGGAGCCGGGCGCTCCTTTGGCGTGGAACCACCAGTCGTTCCCTGTGGCAAAGTGGAAAGTCAGTTCATCGTTCTGGAGATTATTCTTCCCGACATACATGTGATAGCCGTCCGAAGAAATATAGTGGAGTGGCTTACTGGTGATCTTGACTTTCTTTTTGGTAAATTTGCGCCGGATGTATCCGGTAGAGACCAGCTCTTCCTTGAGCTGCGTCAGGTCGTCCTCCCCGCGTGCCATTTCCAGTGCATTTACGATGGATTCCAGATAGGTGATCTCGTCGTGAGTCTCCTGAATCAGACCGGTCAGTGCTTCATAGGTCCTCTTCTGCTTGTTGTATTTCTCAAAATAGCGGGCTGCATTTTCCTGTGGAGTTTTCTGCGGATCCAGCGGAATCGTAACCATTTCATTGGTGTAATAGTTGAGCGCTTCCAGCTTCTTAGCGCCTTCCTTCAAATTGTAGCCGTAGGTATGGATCAGTTCCCCGTAAACTTTGAATTTGTCCCGGTTCTGTGTGTCCCGTAACTGGCGCTGCTGCAGAACGTATTTCTTCCGGTTCCGTTCCAGAGCCGTCTGGACCACGCGCCTTAGATCCGACGATTTCTGGCGGATCCGGGTGATCGTGTCGCGGGAAGCATAATAGGTCCGTATCACCTCGGAAATAGAGTCGAAGGTCCGGACACGGTAATTTTCCAGATGAGTAAGCGGGATGGATGAAAATTCCACCGGGTCATCTCCTTCATAATAAATCTGAGGGGAGAAATCTCCGTTTGCCACCTGCTCGAAGAAATAGGTGAACTGACGGTACAGATGTGCCAGCACATCCTCGGAGAGTTCCCGTGGTGGGAGCGCAGAGTCAACACCCGCAAGATGGCAGATCTCCTCGGCAGCGACCGGGCTGACGCCGGTAAAACTGTTATAGATCGCCTTTGCGAGAGGCATCGGTTTGGAAATAAGTCCGTCACGGAACACCGATTCCGTTACATCCAGCGGATCCAGCTTGCTCATCGTGTCAGGGATAAAATAGTCTCTTCCGGGAAGGACTTCACGCACAGAACTCATCTGGGCGGAGACATGCTTGATACTGTCCAGGATCATGCCCTTGTCATTACAGAAAATGATGTTGCTGTGTTTGCCCATGATTTCTACGATCAGCGTCTTCCTGCAAAGGTCACCCATCTCATCCAGATGCTCAATATCGAAATGGATGATCCGTTCCAGCTTCGGCTGACTGATCGACACGATCCTTCCGTTTCCTACATATTTTCTGAGCAGCATACAGAAATTCGGTGCCGTCATGGGACTTGGTTTATTTTCTTCCGTCAGATAGATCAGAGGAAGGGAGGCGCTTGCGGAAATGCAGAGCCTTTTCTGTCCTTTCGGAGTCTTGATTGTGAGCAGAAGCTCGTCGGTTTCCGGCTGGGCGATTTTATAGATTCTTCCGTCTAAAATGGTTTGATTCAGTTCTTTTACTATATTTGCGATTGTAATGCCGTCAAAAGCCATAGTTACACCTCGTTTTGAAGTTTTAAAGGATCATAAGGTAAAGACCGGTGCGGGTGGAAAATGAACCGCCCGGATTATGACCCTTGTACCATCATACCATGCTCCCGCGTGATTTGCAAATGTACGGGGAACGGTTCTGCATAGTTATAAAGAAACTCGGATGAGCGGCTGAACTGACTTAGAAAGGTTGACATGCCAAAGGGGAAAGGGCTATAATATAACGTAGCAAAATTTGGTCGCAGAGCGGCCGGTAAGAAGAGGGAAAATCAGATGATAAAGAGTATGACAGGTTTCGGACGCTGTGAGGTATCCGAGGCAGAACGCAAGTTTACGGTAGAAATGAAAGGAGTCAATCATCGTTATCTGGACGTGGGAATCCGGATGCCGAAAAAGCTGAACTTCTTCGAGACATCGATCCGCAACTTATTGAAGAAATATATCCAGCGCGGCAAGGTGGATCTGTTTATTACATATGAAGATATGTCAGAGGCTCAAGTTACTTTAAAATATAATCAGAAGCTGGCAAGTGAATATATGGACTATTTCAAAAAGATGGAAGAGGATTTTCATCTGGACAATGACATCCGTGTATCTACACTTTCCAGATGTCCGGAAGTGCTCACAATGGAAGAACAGGTCGTGGATGAAGAGGAGCTCTGGAACGGACTTTCCAAGGCGCTGGAGGGAGCCTGCAGACAGTTTGTTGAGACGAGAACGGCAGAGGGCGAGAATCTGAAGAAGGATATCATCGCAAAACTGGACGGTATGCTGGAGACGGTGGCATGCATCGAAGAACGTTCGCCGCAGATCGTGGCGGAATACCGTGAGAAGCTGGAGACGAAGGTGAAGGAGCTTCTCGCAGATACACAGATGGATGAGGGGAGAATCGCGGCAGAGGTCGTGATCTTTGCGGATAAAATCTGTACGGATGAAGAAGTAGTCCGCCTGAAGAGCCATATCAAGCATATGAAAGAAACGCTGGAATCTGCAGATGGAATCGGACGCAAGCTGGATTTCATTGCCCAGGAGATGAACCGGGAGGCAAATACCATACTTTCCAAGGCAAATGACCTGGAAGTTTCCAATCATGCCATTGATCTGAAGACTGAGATTGAGAAGGTTCGGGAACAGATTCAGAATATTGAATAAAAGCTTTGAAAAATCTTCGGTTTTATGGTAAAATAAATATTTGCTTATATAGAAAATGGCAGGAGAGCTGATTATGAGTAAAAAAAAGGGAATACTTATTGTAGTTTCCGGCTTTTCCGGTGCCGGAAAAGGAACGCTGATGAAGAGACTGCTGGAAGATTATGATGATTATGCACTTTCTGTTTCGGCAACTACCAGAAGTCCCCGTCCGGGAGAAGAAGACGGAAGAGAATATTTTTTCAAGTCCGTTGAGGAATTTGAAAAAATGATTGCACAGGATGAGTTGATCGAGTATGCTAAATATGTTAACAACTACTATGGTACGCCGAAAGAATATGTGATGCAGCAGCTTGAAGAAGGGAAAGATGTGATCCTTGAGATCGAGATCCAGGGAGCACTGAAGGTTAAGGAAAAGTATCCGGACACCCTGCTTCTGTTCGTCACACCGCCGGGAGCCAGGGAATTGAAAGAGCGTCTGGTTGGAAGAGGTACGGAGACCATGGAAGTGATCGAAAGCCGGATGAAGCGTGCGGTGGAGGAGTCGGAAGGCATGGATCAGTACGATTACCTGGTCATCAATGATGACCTTGACACCTGCGTGAAGGAAATGCACCGGATCATCCGTGCGGAACATGATCGCGTATGCCGGAATGAAGAATTTATCAGCAGGATCAGAAAAGAACTGGAAGAATTATAAAGTTCGGGATGCAGATAAGATACGAAGAGAGACTGAAAGGAGCAGAATTTATGTTACATCCATCTTATAGCGATTTGATGAAAGTAGTAAACCAGGATGTGGAAGAGGGAGCAACCAAGATCGTTAACAGCCGTTATTCCATCGTGCTTGCCACTGCAAAGCGTGCAAGACAGCTGATCGACGGTGAGATGCCTCTTGTTGACACGAAGCCGGGCGAGAAGCCGCTTTCCATTGCAATCGATGAGCTGAACAACGCAAAGCTGAAGATCATTGCAGAGGATACGGAAGAGTAAAAAGAACGATGCAGCAAGTACGCCGGGGCGTACTTGAATCCCAAGGCAGAAGCAGGCGACTGTGTCTGCCTTGCTGAGCTTTATTTGGGAAGAGAATAAGGCGACAGGAGCTGCCTTTGGCGGCTTGAAAATTATTGATACGAGGAGAACATGCCATGAACATTTTATTTGTTTCACTGGGCTGCGATAAGAATCTGGTGGATACGGAAGTGATGCTGGGACTTCTGGCAAAGAAGGGGCATCAGATGATCGATGATGAGACGCAGGCGGATATTGTGATCGTTAATACCTGCTGTTTTATTCACGATGCCAAGGAAGAGAGTATTCAGACTATTCTGGAAATGGCTCAGCTTAAAGAGACGGCTGTCCTTAAGAAACTGATCGTGACAGGCTGTCTGGCACAACGTTATAAAGAGGAGATCCTGGAGGAAATCCCGGAAGTGGATGCGGTGCTCGGAACCACATCCTACGATGAGATCGCGGAAGTGATCGACGGACTGTTCAGTGACAGCCCGATGGAACGGGCGGATGCCAGAATGATCATGAAGGATGTGGATTATCTTCCCGAGACGCAAAAGGGAAGGTTGGTTACGACCGGCGGACATTTTGCCTATCTGAAGATCGCGGAAGGGTGCGATAAGCATTGCACGTACTGTATCATTCCGAAGATCCGCGGAAATTTCCGCAGTGTACCGATGGAGGAACTGATCGATGAGGCAAAAGAGCTTGCCGATCAGGGGGTTAAAGAACTGATTCTGGTAGCCCAGGAGACCACCCTTTACGGCAAAGACATTTACGGAGAGAAGTCGCTCCCGCGTCTTTTGAAAGCGCTCTGTAAGATTCAGGGACTTCGGTGGATTCGCATTCTCTACTGTTATCCGGAGGAAATCACGGATGAGCTGATCCAGGTAATCAAGGAAGAACCCAAGATCTGCCATTATCTGGATCTTCCGATCCAGCATGCAAGCGATGCAATCCTGAAGCGGATGGGAAGAAAAACATCGAAGGAACAGCTCATTTCCATTATCGGAAAACTTCGGGAAGAGATTCCGGACATCACTCTTCGGACAACGTTGATTACGGGATTCCCGGGAGAGACGGACGAACAGCATGAAGAGCTGATGGATTTTGTGGATCAGATGGAATTCGAACGCCTGGGTGTCTTTACTTACTCACCGGAGGAGGATACGCCGGCAGCCGAGATGCCGGATCAGATTTCAGAAGAAATCAAGCAGGATCGTCAGGCTGAACTGATGGAGCTTCAGCAGGACATCGTGTTCGATCGGAATGAAGATCTGATCGGAGAAGAAATGCTCGTCATGATTGAGGGAAAGGTAGCCGATGAGAACGCGTATGTGGGAAGAACCTACCGCGATGCGCCGAACGTGGACGGACTGATCTTTGTAAATACAGATGAGGAACTGGTTTCCGGGGATTTCGCGAAAGTGAAAGTGACCGGGGCTATGGATTATGATTTGATAGGAGAATTATTATGAATTTACCAAATAAACTGACTGTACTTCGTGTGGTTATGATTCCGTTTTTTGTGGCATTTTTGCTGTTTGACATCACAGGCGCGGCAGATAAATGGATCGCACTTGCCATTTTCTGTGCGGCCAGCCTGACAGATATGCTGGATGGAAAGATCGCGAGAAAATACAATCTGGTGACGAATTTCGGAAAGTTTATGGATCCGCTTGCAGATAAGCTTCTGGTGTGTACCGCGATGATCTGTCTGGTTTCCATGGACAAGTTGAACGTGATCGTCGTTCTGGTTATTATTGCAAGAGAATTTATCATCAGCGGGTTCCGGCTGGTGGCTTCCGACAACGGAATCGTCATTGCGGCGAGTTACTGGGGCAAATTTAAAACGGTGTCCCAGATGGCGATGGTCAT
This sequence comes from Bariatricus sp. HCP28S3_D3, assembly GCF_052065755.1. Taxonomy (NCBI): domain Bacteria; kingdom Bacillati; phylum Bacillota; class Clostridia; order Lachnospirales; family Lachnospiraceae; genus Bariatricus; species Bariatricus sp. HCP28S3_D3. The sequence continues at coordinate 176,328 of NZ_JBQHTK010000004.1, forward strand.
CGTGTTGATTATGGATCTGGGAGGCGTGTTCGAAATGATCGGCAATGTGCTTGTCTGGGTGGCACTGATTCTGACCGTTGTATCACTGGTGGATTATATAGCGAAGAACAAGCAGGTATTGACACAGGGAGGCATGTAACATGGTTGTGGAACTGATTTCCGTAGGAACTGAAATTTTACTTGGAAATATTGTAAATACGAATGCGGCTTACCTAGCAGAGAAATGCGCTCTGCTAGGTTGTTCTTTATATCATCAGACGGTGGTGGGCGATAATGAGGAGCGTATGGAGGACGCGATACGTCAGGCACTTGACCGCTCGGATATCGTGATCCTGACAGGGGGACTTGGACCTACGAAGGATGATTTGACGAAAGAAGTGACTGCACGTGTATTCGGAAGAGAACTGTATCTGGATGAGCATTCTAAAGAGCGGATCGAAGCGTATTTCGGTCGGATAGGGAGCAGCCGGATTACGGAGAACAACTGGAAACAGGCGTTGGTTCCGGAAGGCGCGATCGTGATCGATAACCATAACGGCACCGCTCCTGGACTGATCATTGAAGATCCGGAAAAGGGAAAGACAGCGATTCTGATTCCGGGACCACCGAATGAGATGAAACCCATGTTCGAACAGGACATTGCTTCGTACCTGAATAAACTGCAGCCGGAAGGAATTTATTCTCATATGGTGAAAATATGTGGTATCGGAGAGAGCCGGGCCGAAACGATGGTGGCGGATCTCATGGACGCACAGACGAATCCGACGCTGGCACCTTATGCAAAGACGGGAGAAGTTCATTTCCGGGTGACTGCGAAGGCGAAATCCGAGGAAGAGGCAGAAGAGCTCATGAAGCCGATGATCGAGGAAATGTATCGACGCTTCGGCGATGCGGTGTATACGATCAATGAGCAGGAGACACTGGAAGAGAATCTTGTGGCACTTTTGAAAGAAAAGGGCATGACACTTTCGACCGCAGAATCCTGTACCGGGGGCAAGCTGGCCGGACGGCTTCTGAATGCGGCCGGAGCTTCTGAGGTGTTCAATGAAGGGTATATTACTTATGCAAATGCATCCAAGGAAAAGATTCTGGGTGTGAAGCATGAGACACTGGAAGAATTCGGCGCGGTAAGTGCACAGACAGCCGAAGAAATGGCGCGAGGTGCGGCAAAGGCAGCAGAGGCTGATGCGGCTCTGAGTGTGACCGGAATCGCGGGACCGGGCGGCGGGACCAAGGAAAAGCCGGTCGGACTGGTCTATATCGGATGTGCGGTGAACGGACGCGTGACGACCCGGGAATGTCATTTCACCGGAAACCGGGAGAAAAATCGGGATTATGCGGTTGTGCGGGCGCTTACACTTTTGAGGGAGGAATTGCTGGCGGCAGGACAGCAGCAGAAATAACATAAAGAGGTAAAGCGTATGATAATTAAAAGACTGGAAAATGAGGAAATACTGGAAGGACTGCATCTGGTATGGGATGTGTTTGCTGCTGATATTGCACCGACGTATTCGAGGGAAGGTGTAGAAGAATTTCAGAAATTTATTAAATATGAGAATTTTATGCCGAAGGTGCAGAGCGGACAACTGATTGTGTTCGGAGCAATGGAAGGACAGGAGCTCTGCGGAGTCGGTGCTGTGCAGACTGACGGGCACATTGCGCTTCTGTTTGTCGGGAAGAACTGGCAGAGACGGGGAATCGGAAGGCTGCTCTTTGTTGCCCTGCAGCAGTTCTGTATTGTGGCATTTGGAATAACGAAGATGACGGTTCATGCGGCGCCTCAGGCCGAAGGATTTTACAGGCGGCTTGGATTCCATGAAGTGGCTCCGGAGCAGGTGAAAAACCAAGTCCGTTACGTTCCGATGGAAAGAGCGATGAGTGCGGAAGAAATCCGGCTTCAGAAAAAAGCAAAACGCAGAGGAAAATTCCTGATGCTGGCTATCCTGGCTCTTGTGGTACTTCTGGGAATAGGTGTCGGAACGACAGCGTATAGAGTATTTACGATGGTTCAGGATGGAATTATGGATGGCGGAGGAATGAAAAATCCATTCCTAAGCGATGGGGGTCAAACGGATCAAACGGAGAAAGAGACGAAAAAAGAGACCGGGGAAGGAATTGATGGAATCGAATGTTACCAGGCGGAGAACCTGCCCTACACGATTACGGAGGAGTCTTATTCTTATGAATCCTCGAAAAGTGAGGGAAGCATCACATCCCAGTTCGATGTGAAGTATCCGCAGATCCAGGGGCTGGAAGGAGAACAGATTGCGAAGGTTAATGAGGAACTGAAAAACTGTGCGATGAGTACGGTCAATGCGCTGTATCTTAAGGCCAGCGATGATATGAAAGCGGCGGTGATGAAAGAAGACTCTCCGATCCTCGCAAGTAAGGTGACTTATCGTGTGACATACGCGGGAGAAGATTTTATCAGCGTAGTCTTCTCGGATGATTATTATGCAGGAAACAAAAATGCAAGATATCAGGATCTAAGAACGAGAAACATCCGCCTGTCAGACGGAAAAATCTATGAAACGAGTGAAATCATCAATGTAGATACGGAATTTATAAAAGAATGGAAGAAACGGATGAAAGAAGAAGCACCGAATTCGATCGTAGTAGATGCGCTGAAGACGTCACAGTATCGGAAAATCCTGAGCGGAGAGATCCTTGATAACCGTTATTATGACAATTTCTTCGTGGACAAGGACGGTATTGAAATCGGTATGACCTATCATTATCGGGATGATGAACAGCAGAAGGAAGAGCGTGGCTGGATCACCGCACCATTTACAATGGAGGAGATAAAAGCCTACAAAACAGACAGTGATTTTTGGAATCTTTGTACAAACTAATGATTGACGAATGTCGAAAATTATGCGAAAATAAAGACATATATGGGGTGTTAAAAATATGTCAAACACACTATAGGAAGAAATCATTTACATTTGAAAGGAGTTTTAACATGATTTATTCACATGAAGTAGAAATGATGTGTCCGGTAGCTCAGGGTGCAAATCACGGACCGGCTCCGATTCCGGAAGAAGCGAAATGGGTTAAAGCAAAAGAAGTAAAGGATATTTCTGGTCTGACACACGGAATTGGCTGGTGTGCACCGCAGCAGGGAGCATGCAAACTGACTTTGAATGTTAAAGATGGTATTATCCAGGAAGCATTGGTTGAGACGATCGGATGTTCAGGAATGACTCATTCCGCAGCTATGGCATCTGAAATTCTTCCGGGCAAGACAATTCTGGAAGCACTGAATACAGACCTTGTATGTGATGCTATCAATACAGCAATGAGAGAGTTATTCTTACAGATCGTTTACGGAAGAACTCAGAGTGCATTCTCTGAAGACGGACTTCCGATCGGCGCAGGTCTGGAAGACCTTGGTAAAGGACTTCGTTCTCAGGTTGGTACAATGTATGGAACACTTGCAAAAGGTCCTCGTTATCTTGAAATGGCAGAAGGATATGTTACAGGTATCGCACTGGACGAGCATGATGAGATCATCGGTTACAAATTCGTAAGCCTTGGCAAATTCACAGATTTCATCAAAGGCGGAGACGAACCAAACGTAGCATGGGAGAAAGCTCAGGGACAGTATGGTCGTGTAGCTGACGCTGTTAAGATCATCGACCCACGTAAAGCTTAATCATTAGTGTCGCCTTAAGAATTGGTGCCGCTTGTACATATCAGGTAACTTAAAATAAATCAGGAGGACAAGTAAATGGCTTTATTTGAATCATATGAAAGAAGAATTGATAAAATCAATGAAGTATTAAACAGCTATGGCATTGCTTCTTTGGAAGAAGCAGAAAAGATTACAAAGGATGCCGGACTTGATGTTTATAATCAGGTTAAGGCTATTCAGCCGATCTGTTTTGAAAATGCATGCTGGGCATATATCACAGGTGCAGCAATCGCAATTAAGAAAAATGTTGACACAGCAGCAGAAGCTGCAGCAGCAATCGGTGAAGGCCTTCAGGCTTTCTGTATCCCGGGTTCTGTAGCAGACCAGAGAAAAGTAGGTCTTGGACACGGTAACCTTGGAAAGATGCTTCTGGAAGAAGATACAGACTGCTTCGCATTCCTTGCTGGTCATGAATCATTCGCAGCAGCTGAAGGCGCAATCGGTATCGCTGAAAAAGCAAACAAAGTTCGTAAAAAACCGCTTCGTGTTATCCTGAACGGTCTCGGAAAAGACGCTGCAAAGATCATTTCCAGAATTAACGGATTCACATACGTTCAGACAGAATACGATTATTATACAGGAGAACTGAAAGAAGTTCAGAGAATCGCTTACTCTGACGGACTTCGTTCTAAAGTAAACTGCTACGGAGCAAACGATGTACGTGAAGGTGTTGCAATCATGCACAAAGAAGGCGTAGACGTTTCTATCACAGGTAACTCTACAAACCCGACACGTTTCCAGCATCCGGTTGCAGGTACATACAAGAAAGAATGTATCGAACAGGGCAAGAAATATTTCTCAGTTGCTTCAGGCGGCGGTACAGGACGTACCCTTCACCCGGACAACATGGCAGCAGGACCGGCTTCCTATGGTATGACGGATACACTCGGACGTATGCACTCTGACGCACAGTTCGCAGGATCTTCTTCCGTACCGGCTCATGTAGAAATGATGGGACTTATCGGTGCGGGAAATAACCCGATGGTTGGTATGACGGTAGCAGTTGCAGTTTCTATCGAAGAAGCTAAGAAGGCTGGAAGATTCTAATTGAAAAACCGCATATAATAAAGCTTTATGAAGTGCTAAGAGTTTTTTCTTAGCACTTCTTTTAATGTCAAAGTAAAAGAAATCACTCCACGAAGAAAGATTACTTTGTGAAGCGATTCCTTTTTTGAAAAGCAGAAGATTACAGAATGATTTGAATCCTGTAATTAACTGATTCTCCCATATACTTTTTTCACAGGCTGATATAATATTGCAATTGCAATAACCATAAATACAGCATTGATGACAGTTGCTGGAATTGAGATTACAGAGCCTGCAATTGCAGCTGCGAGTCCATTTCCGAGGATCATCATCTTTACAGTACCCATGACCAGCTCGATCAGAACATTCATACATCCGTAGATGACTGCACTGATAATTGCACCTGTGTATTCTTTTTTCTTATCGCCGTTCGCTTTTTCCTTAAGAGAAGCAAATATCACTCCGATGATCAGACATTTGACAACTGTTTCGATAAATACCTGAGGAACATCCTGCATATATCCATTTAGGATATCAAAGATGATAAGTCCAAGCGTTCCCGATACAGCGCCTTTTTTACCGTTCTGCAGAAGAACACCCATCACTACGAAAACATGACCAAAATGTACAAAGGGTGTGCCTATCGCTGCCCGGCAGCGGAATTCGAAATGCTTGTATTCCAAGGAATGTAATTGCAGCGAAAAATGCTGTGATAACTAATTCCTTTACTTTATTCGTAACCATTCTATATACCTCCCGGTTGATTTCCTTTATAAAATAATGAAAAATATTATACATGGAAAGTATATAAATAAGAATAGCCAATTTTATGTAATTTTTACAGTCCAGTTTTGGGTGACTGGGGGGCGTGTACATAGTCACCCGCTCAGGTTATTTCTGTCCGACTGAGATTGGTCATTTCTCTTTCAAAATACAATGATTTCTCCTTACATTACTACTTGACAAGCATATAATTAATGCTATAATAATTTAATTGTAAATAATTTAAAAACGAAATAAAAACCGATTCATAAAAAAGTGAAATGGAGGAAATTGAAATGGCACTGACTGATGATGAAAAGATGTGGGACACAATTGAAGAACATGGGGCACCATGTAAAGTAAACTTATTCTGCGATTCAAAAAAGACTTATACTGGTCCGGGTGAAGAATATGTTGATTTGTGGAGTATACAGGACAAGAAGATTCCGGTTGACTTGGAAGAAATCCGACGCGGTAAGGGAAATGTTCTCTGGGGAAGATTAAAAGATGGATTTGGATGGATCGATCTAAGAAATGTTCAGTTGGCTGAATAGATCTTCTTGATGTGAAAAAATAGGAAAATGAAATGTATCGGAGGAACTGAGGGATGATACTGGAAAAATTGGCAGGACCTCTTATTGGGGCAGTCATCGGATATTGTACAAACTATATTGCGGTAAAAATGCTGTTTTACCCTAAAAGAAATCAAAATCTGGGGACACAAACTTCCGTTTACCCCGGGAGCAATACCAAAAGGAAAACCGAGACTGGCAAAAGCAATTGGAAATATTGTGGCAAATACGCTTCTCACTGAGGAAGATCTGAAAAAGAAAATCTTGTCTGACGAAACCGAAAATGCAGTTGTGGAAAAAATAATGGATGGATTGTCGACAAATCTTCATACTTCTATTAACAGGATTTGCCCCGAAGAAGAATACACAAATGTGAAGGAAAAAGTCACAAACTTATTGACGGATCAGATTCTGGAATCAGTACAGAACATGAATCTGGAACATATAATTGTTGAAGAGGCAGGAAAAGCAGTAAAATCAAAGACAAAAGGGACTATGTTGGAAATGTTCCTGAACGATGAGATGCTAAATTCTCTGATTCAGCCGGTAGGAGGCGAAATTGTCAATTATATCCAGGTAAGCGGGGCGGATTACATTAAAGGTGAGATCAGCAGAAAACTGGCCGCACTGGAAGAAAAAAGCATTTTGGAATTGTGCGATAATCTGAATGTTTCACAGGATTCCGTGCGCGGGATGGTGTCGTCACTGTACCAGACGGCGATAGAATCGGCAGCAGGAAATCTGGTCAGCAATTTGAATATTGCCGGAATTATTGAAGAGAAAGTCAGTGAAATGAGTATTGACGATTTGGAGAAGATGGTGCTTTCTGTTATGAAGAAAGAACTGGATACGATCGTAAATCTTGGGGCGCTGGTAGGTGCGATTCTGGGGATGTTGAATATATTGATTTAGTGAAATGGATGGGAAGAAGTACTTTGAAGTGGAGTACTTCTTCTTTTGTGCATTTTGGGGTACCCGTCCCTCAAAAGGATTATAATATTTTTGCAATTACCTATTGACTTTGACGCAGCGTCAAGCAGTATCCTTTATACCGGAGGTGAAAAGCGTGGAATACAGTATCAGAGAGTTGTCGCAGATGGCGGGAGTCAGTGCACGGACTTTACGTTATTATGACGAAATCGGGCTTCTGAAACCCCTTTATGTAACTGAGGCGGGATACCGTTATTATGGGGAAAAGGAAGTCGATATCCTGCAACAGATTCTATTTTACAGAGAAAGGAAATTTGACCTGAAGAGTATTAAAAAGATGCTCTGCGAGGATGATTTTGATCGGATGCGGGCACTGGAAGAACACCTCGCAGAGCTGGAAAAACAGCGTGACCGTCTGGAATCGCTGATCGGTACAGTGAAACAGACAATATCGGCAATGAAAGGAGAATGGGTGATGAGTGATCCGGAAAAATTCCAGGCATTTAAAGAAAAAATGGTTCGGGAAAATGAAGAACAATATGGCAGGGAAGTGCGTGAAAAATATGGAGATGAGGAAGTGGATGCCTCCAACAGAAATATGTTGAATATGACGGAAAATGAATGGGAACATTTTCAGAAACTGGAAAGAGAAATCAGAGAAAGTCTTCAGGATTGTGTGAGGAAAGGTGTCAGAGCGGACAGCGAGGAAGCGAAGCACATTGTGGAACTGCATAAAGGATGGCTTATGTCAACGTGGAAGAGTTATTCGGCTGAAGCGCACAAAGGTGTAGCTGGCATGTATGTGGCGGACGAGAGATTCCGGCAGTATTATGATAAAGAGCAGACAGGATGCGCAGAATTCCTGAAAACGGCAATAGAATTTTGGGCGGATCGAATGTAAAAGATAAGGTGGCTGGATATTCAGCCACCTTATTTTTTTATTACTTGCAAATATACTTCATCAGTGGTAGGCTATCTTTCTTCAAATCATTTTAACAGTATGAATCTCTGTAATAAAAGAATGTCAAAAGTATATCTATTTCAATTATCACAATTCTCAACCTTTGTCATATGTTAAAAGAGAAAGGATTTTTGTGATGAATAATCAAAACTGCTGTAAAGACCAGAAACATGAATTTCAGGCTGCAACGTTGATTGACAGTCCGATTGATTTTAAATGTAGATAAGTGACTGGGGGACGGGTGACCTCACCCGTCCCCCATTATTATCGAATTTTATCGTCTTGCATCGAATTTTGTCGCAAACCCTGAATATTACGAAAAAGGATGTATACTTGGTTAGAGTAAACTTACGAGGGGGGATGCCATGTGAAAGCGATAAAGAATAAAGATAAGGACTGTCATAACAGAACAACAAGGGTCGGAATCAAAGAGATTGCTGCGGAAGCAGGGGTGAGTCCGACGACGGTATCGAATGTCGCATTGGGAAAAACGGAACGAATTTCGGAGAAGACCGTGCAGAGGGTACAGAGACTTCTTGAAGAGAAAAAGTATGTTCCGAGTATGGGAAACAGGCTGCTTTCAGGCAAATATTCTTGTGTAGTCGGTGTCATGATAGGCAAAAATTTTAAAAATGCAGAAGCAGGAGAAGCTGCGCTGTGGATCCGGGAAGTAGAGAAGGAGATATACAGGTGTGGCTGCTATATGCTTCTGCATTTTGCTGTTTCGGAAGAAGAAATTCTGCGTCTGGCAATGATGTGGAAAATGGAAGGGATCATTCTGACCGGATTTGAAGGGAAAATGGAAGAGAGTGTCCGCAGCAGATGTGAGATACCTGTGATTTCGGCGAAGATTGGAAATGCAGTGGAGACGGAGCTGGAGGCTGGTGAATTAATGGGCAGATATGTTCTGAACTACGGACACAGGAGTGTCTGTTTTATGGACGATGAAAATGCCCATGCATACTGGCGGGGGATGAAGCGGGCATTTCAAAATGAAAAGGCTGCATCTGTCCAGGTTAAATATCTCCAACTGCCGTCTGATAGGGACAACAGGATTGATTTTTATAAAAAGAACCTTGCCAGGGAGGCATTTGAGGAAAAACTGCTGGTTTTCGCAAATGAGTATCATGCGGCGGAAGCGATGGGATATCTAGGGGATATGGGGATTTTGGTGCCTGGGGATGTGTCTGTGGCAAGTTTTGGAGATGATATTTTTGCGCCGCTCATGAGACCTGGGCTTACGGTTGTGAAGATGAATCCTCTGCAGAGTGCAGTGAAAACAGTGGAAATGCTATATGCTCTGATGCGTGATGAGACTGTAAATCCTGGGAAAGAGCGGATCGAACTTGTCCTTCGGGATTCTGTGAAATAACGATGGATCAGGGATTGTTTACTTATAGAATCTATCTATTAAGATATTGAATTTATCGATTTGACGAATGAATTTCAGAAGCATACACTGGATATAAAGCGTAAAATAAAATGCGTAAAAACTTAAGAAAAAGTTGGAGGGAAGCATGTATCAAGTAGGAATTGATATTGGGTCCAGTGCGGCAAAAGCAGTTGTGATGAATGAAGGAGAAGTTGTCAGAACACTTTTGTTGAACACAGGATTCAACAGCAGAAAAACGGCAGAAGAAATTTACGAAACATTTAAAAATGAGGGGATTACCAAGGAAAATGCCAGATATGTGGCAACCGGATATGGAAGAATTTCGGTTCCTTATGCAGACGATGTGATTACCGAGATTACCTGTCATGGAAAAGGGGCAGCATTTTTGTTCCATGAAGACGGTACTGTTATTGATATCGGAGGTCAGGATACGAAAGGGATTTCCCTGAAAAAAGGAAGAGTCATGAAGTTTATTATGAATGATAAATGCTCAGCGGGAACCGGAAAGTTTCTGGAGGTCATGACAAACAGACTGGGGCTCACACAGAATGAGCTTTCCGAACTCGCGCGCAAGGGGAATCCGATCACGATCAGCTCTATGTGCACCGTGTTTGCAGAGTCAGAAGTAATCAGTCTGATCGGAAAAGGCACGCCAAGAGAAGACATTGCATATGGCGTGATCGAGTCGGTTGTGACGAAAGTGGTCCAGCTGATTTCTCAGGTTCCGGCTGAACAGTATTTTCTGACAGGCGGTCTTTGCGAAGACGAATATATCATCGAACGACTGGTGAAAGCGCTTGGAGCACCGGTTTCAAGTGCACCGCTTGCACGTTATGCAGGTGCAGTCGGGGCAGCTTTGATGGCGGAATAAATGGCACATCAAACGGAATAATGAAAGACAAAGGAGAACAAGAATAAATGGAAGCATTTGAATTACCGAAAACATTTGACGAATTTGTTGACGCGCGGAAAGCCGGGTTTTTGAAGGTAAAAGAATTCAAGGAAAATGGGGGGAAACTGGCAGGTTGTCTCTGCTCCTACACGCCTTCCGAACTGATGGATGCAGCCGGTGTCGCAACGGTGGGACTTTGCGGTACAAGTAACGAGACGATTGCGGATGCTGAGAAGGTTCTTCCGAAGAATCTTTGCCCGCTGATTAAAAGTACCTATGGGTTTGCATACTCACAGAAATGTCCGTATACTTATTTTGCAGATATGATCATTGGCGAGACGACCTGTGATGGTAAAAAGAAGATGTATGAGCTTCTGAATGAACTCAAAGAAACGTATGTGCTCCATCTTCCGCAGAGTCAGGAACGCGCCTATGCAAATAAGATCTGGTGCGAAGAGCTTCGGCTTCTGAAAGAACGCCTGGAAGAGAAGTTTGATGTGGAGATCACCGATGAAAAGCTGCGCGAGGCGGCTGCCAAGAGAAACCGGCTGAGAAAAGCGCTCTGCAGCATGTATGAACTGCAGGAAAGCTGCCCTCCGGCACTGAAAGGAACAGATATGATGCTTGCCCTTCAGCAGGGAACCTTTACATTTGATCTGGATCAGCAGATCGTAAATATTGAAGCCCTCGTTGAAAAAGCGAAAAAAGCGTATGAAGCAGGGGAACGTCCGGTCCCGGAAACAGCGAAACGAATCCTTCTCACCGGATGTCCGTCAGCCGGTGTCATTCAGAAAGTCGGAATGGTTATAGAGAATAACGGCGGAGTGCTTGTTTGTCTGGATGACTGCGGCGGAGAGCGTACAAACAAGCTGTTGGTTGATGTAGAGGCAGAAGACATTTTACAGGCAATCGCAGACCGCTATCTTGCAATCAATTGTTCTGTCATGACAACCAATTCAGGCAGACTGGAAAATACAAAGAAAATGATTGAAAAATATAAAGTAGACGGCGTGATCGAGGTCGTTCTTCAGGCTTGCCATACTTTTAATGTGGAAGCAGCTCAGATGGGCCGGATGGTAGAAGAACTGGGCATTCCTTATATGAAACTGGAGACAGACTATTCCACCACAGACAGCGGGCAGATTGAGACAAGAATTGCTGCATTTATTGAGATGCTTTAGAAGAAAGACAGGGGAAGAGACAGGGGGACACGGTGAAATTAACAAAATTTTGTTAAATAACCATTTCCCCACTAAATAACAATTTAAAAAATAAATTAAAATAAAAAAATTAAAAAAAAAAAAAAAAAAAAA